>NZ_DAIUCE010000108.1:0-5392 GCF_036846325.1 Ligilactobacillus sp.
CTTCGCCCATATGACGCTTGATTGATGAAATCGTGTTCGGGTTCGTGATTGCCTGACGCTTTGCAACTTCACCGACCTGCGTTTCACCGTTCTTGAATGATACAACGGAAGGAGTCGTACGATTGCCTTCCGGATTTGTGATAATCTTTGATTCCTTGCCTTCGAGGACTGCAACTGCAGAGTTTGTCGTCCCCAAATCGATACCAATGATTTTTGCCATTAGATATTCTTCCTTTTCTTAATTGATTTCCTTGATTACTGTGCAACAACGACCATTGCCGGACGCAAAACGCGATCCTTCAGCATATAGCCGTCCTGATAGACTTCAACAATCGTTTCAGCCTTCTGACCTTCTTCGACAGGCACGGCCTTGACGGCCTGGTGAAGCGTTGGATCAAAAGTTTGTCCCAGTGCTTCAATCTTTGTGACATCGTTGTCCTTCAAGGCCTTTTCCATATCCCGCTGGACCATCTCGATTCCCCGCTTGAGCTGCTCGGAACCGTTCTCCTTGACGTCAATCTGCAAGGCGCGGTTCAAGTTGTCGACGACCGGCAGAATCTCTCTGATGAGATCCTGTCCTTCATACTTGAGCAGCTGCTGCTGTTCTTTTCTGAAGCGCTTGGTCATGTTCTGCATCTCAGCTTCGGCACGCAGATACTTGTCTTCCAGATCGTCATACTTCTTCTGGAGATCTGAAAGCTTCTTTTCTGCTTCCTCGATTGATTGTTTCTTTACGGGTTCTTTTTTTGCAGTGTCCTGATCGGCGGCCTTTTCAGCCGTCACGTTTTCCTCTTCGGAAACTTCAGGCTTTCCTTCTTGATCTTTTTCAGCCACGTAAACACCCCTTTTCCTTCAAAATTCAGTTCAAATGCTGGTAATAATCAAAGATGCGCCGCGTAAGCTCATCTCTGAAAGCATCGAGCAGGCCGATGACTTTTGAATACGGCATGTTCGTCGGACCGAGAATCGCAATGATTCCCTGACCGTTATTACCGTCATCATATGCTGCAGAAACAAGGCTGTAATGGGACAAAAGCGTATCTGAAAGCTCGGATCCCAATTTGACGGAAACATCGCCATCCCTGTTTTCAAGCAGCGTACCAAGGTTCGCCGACTGGTCAATCAGCGAATACAAGGCTTTGATCTGCTCCGGGTCTTCCCAGTGCGCAAAGCTCAGAAGATTCTTCTTGCCGCTTACGTATACCTGCTTTTTAACCGCCTTGTCAAGGATACTTCCGAACGCATCCATGAACCCGTCCGGCTTGTGCAGATACTTCGTAATAAGAGGCAAGCATTCATGCAACTTGGCAATCACCTGATTCAGCGACAATCCGACAACTCTGTCATTGATGATGCGAATGACCGATTCGAGCTCGTCGCCATGAATTCCGCCCGGAAGATTGTACATCTGACTTTCAACCGTGCCGTCGCTGGTGACAAGAATCACCATGACCTGCCGGTCGCCAATCGGAACCATTCTGAAACCTTCCAACCGGATGTCGGCTGACTCAGGTTTCAACGAAATGGCCGTGTACTGCGTCAGATCGGACAGAATCCGTGCCGAGGTCGCGACAATCTCATCAACCTTCTGGAATTCGCTTCCAAACGACTTCCGAATGTTCTGAACCGCGCCTCTGCCTATCTTGGCAGGTTTCATGATATGGTCGACGTAATAGCGATACCCTCGTTCTGAAGGAATTCTCCCGGAACTTGAATGCTCCTTTGCAATCAATCCCAGCTTTTCAAGCGCAGCCATCTCATTTCGAATCGTTGCCGAACTTGCATGAACAGGCAATTGCTGTTCCAGACGCTTCGATCCGATCGGCTGTCCCTCATTTGCATAGTCGCGAATGATTGCCTCAAGAATCAGAAGCTGTCGTTCAGTTAACATACAATCACCTCTTTTTAGCACTTAACACACTTGAGTGCTAAGTCAATTATTAATATACACAAGGTTGGCGAACTTGTCAAGCGGATAACGCTCATGAAAACGTGATTTCAGCGGCTTTTTTGCTGTATTTTTAGCACTGTCCATGCTAGAGTGCTAAGAATGGCGCGGCTTTTGGCACTCTGCATCTTTTCTGCTGAAAATTATTAAGAAATTACTAAGAAATCACGGCAATCGCTTCTGCCAGTCTTTCAAAGCCTTCGACCATTTTTTCCTCGCTGACCTGTGCGATTGAAATCCGCAAATGGTCGTCAGGCTTGGAATAGACGTAATACGCGTCTCCATTTGAAATGATCAACCCCCGCCTGCGTGCCTCCTCAACGACCTTCTTTGCTGAAAGTCCGTTTTTCAGCCTGATCCAGAAGCAAAAGCCGCCTGACGGAAGACAGTAGTCAAACGAGGCTCTGAATTTTTCATCAAGAATGCGGCAGGCAACGGCGAACTGATGCTGATAGGAATTTTGAAGACCTGCTTTATGCTCGTTCCACAGGTTGCTGCGCAGATAATAGTCAAAAATCCGCTGAATCAGTCCCGAAGTCTGAATGTCGGTCATTCGCTTGACGCTTTTCAGGCTGTCGGCAAGCTCACCCGGCGTAATCAGATATCCGAGTCTCATCCCGGAAACGAACATGTGCGACAGGCTTCTGATGTAGATTACGCGGTCATCGCGGTCGTATGCCTTAAGCGGCGCTGGTTCGACCTCATCGTACAGAATTCCGCTGCAATAGTCGTCTTCAATGACGTAAAAATCATAAAAATGCGCCAGCCCCAGAATCCTGCGTTTGGTTTTCTGCGACATTGAAAGTCCCGTCGGATTCTGCACGATCGGCATCAGATACACCAGCTTGGGACGAAAAACTTCCAGCTTTCTTTCGAATTCGTCAACGCAAAGACCGTTTTTGTCAATCGGAATGCCGATGATTTTGGCACCGCTCGCCCGAAGCGATTCGAGCGCTCCGGGATAGGTCGGATCTTCCGCAAACACGCAGTCGCCCGGTTCAAGCATTGCACGCGCACAAATGTCGATTCCCTGCTGAGCGCCTGAAATCACCTGCACGTTCTGAGGCGAGGTGATTATCCTGCGTCCGGCAAGCTCAAGTGCAATCGATTCCCTCAGCGAATAGCATCCGAGCTCATCTTCAACCGTAAAGGCCCTGCCGCCCGAAGCGTCAAGCACGCGATTGACGGCACGCTTGAAGCTTTCTGCAGAAAATCTGTCCGGATCCAGCGCAACGCTTGACATGTCGATCATCCCTTCTGAAAATGCAGGGCTTTGATACGCAAACGCGTCTTGTTCGTCAGATTCTTCGCTTTCATAAAGCGGCACTTCGGCCACAAAGCTTCCGCTGCCCCACTTGCTGATCAGAAAACCGTTCCTTTCAAGCTCCTTGTATGCTCTGACAACGGTTCCCGGGTTGATTCCGAGCTGTTCGGCCATCCATCTGATTGGCGGCATCTTGTAACTGGTGCTCAATTTCCCCTGTTCGATCATCTGCTTGATATGGCGGTAAAGCTGAACGTACAGCGGAATCGTGCTCTCATTGTTCAACTGTATCGATACAATCTCCTGTTTTATGTCCTGCTCCATTGTCACGCACCTCGCTTTTGATTATAATGTCATTAACTCTTGGGAATTCATCATAATTGTTACGTTACAATTTTATCAAGGGACTTATCTGCATTCAAGGAGGAATTTTTATGTCAGATCGCTACACTTTAAACAAGAACCTGGCTCAGATGTTAAAGGGCGGGGTCATCATGGACGTGACGAACGTCGAACAGGCAAAAATCGCAGAAGACGCCGGGGCAGTTGCCGTCATGGCCCTGGAACGCGTCCCTGCGGACATCCGCAGGGAAGGCGGCGTTGCGCGCATGTCAGATCCGAAAATGATTCGCGAAATCAAGGAAGCAGTTTCGATTCCGGTCATGGCAAAGGCAAGAATCGGTCACTTCGTCGAAGCACAGATTCTGCAGGCCATCGGCATTGACTACATAGACGAATCAGAAGTTCTGACGCCGGCCGATTACGAAAATCATATCGACAAGTCCTCATTTGAAATTCCGTTCGTCTGCGGTGCCAGAAACCTCGGTGAAGCCCTCCGGCGCATCGGCGAAGGAGCCAGCATGATCAGAACCAAGGGCGAAGCAGGCACGGGCGACGTTTCGCAAGCGGTTCGCCACATGCGGACGATGCAGCAGGACATTCGCCGCGTTCAGGCGGCATCACAGCCTGAATTGATGCATCTCGCCAAAGAATACGCTGCACCGTTCAGTCTGATTCAGTACGTTCACGACAACGGCAGGCTTCCGGTCGTCAACTTTGCCGCCGGCGGCGTTGCAACGCCGGCCGATGCTGCCCTGATGCTCCAGCTTGGGTCGGATGGCGTCTTCGTCGGCTCCGGCATCTTCAAGTCCGGCGATCCGAAAAAGCGCGCCAAGGCAATCGTTGAAGCTGCCACGTTCTATGATGATCCGGAAAAGCTTGCCGTCATTTCTGAAGATCTCGGTGAAGCCATGGTCGGCATCAACTGCGATGCCCTGCCTGAAGAAGAACACCTTGACAGGCGCGGATGGTAGAAGCAGATGAAGAGAATCGGAATCTTAGGCATGCAGGGTGCGATTGAGGAACATGAAGAAAAGCTCAGGAAACTCGAAGGAATCGAGCCCGTCATCGTCAAAACCAGAGAAAAGCTCGCAGAAGTTGACGGCCTGATTCTTCCGGGCGGTGAATCGACTGCGATGGGACGTCTGCTCAACTACTTCGATCTGACTGAACCTTTGAAACACGCAATTGAAACAGGCCTGCCTGTCTGGGGAACTTGTGCAGGAATGATTCTGCTTGCAAAGGACATTGAAGGCCAAGACGAACGCTATCTGTGCACGATGGACATCACCGTCAGACGCAATGCCTACGGATCTCAGCTTGACAGCTTTTCGTGCCGGAAAGAAATTCCTGAAATTTCAAAGGATCCGCTCCCGCTCGTTTTCATTCGTGCCCCTTACATCACAAAACTCGGACAAAAAGTACAGGCCGTGGCTGAAGTCGACGGCAACGTCGTCTGCGCCGAACAGGAAAACATGTTGGTTTCATCCTTTCATCCGGAACTGACCGACGATGCACGCTTTCATGAATATTTTGCAAGGAAATTCGTTTAAATTGAATGCCGGACAATGCAGTCGCAATCAGACTCTTGTCCGGCATCTTTCACTTCTGGTCAAATGCAGTGCTGCACGCAAGGTGTGAGAAGCAGCGGTCATGAGCCGTAAGCTAAGCTTCTGTCTGACGCAGGCGAGCTTGCCTCGTCCAGGAAGACAGTGCTTAGCTCCAGGCGAATGCTGCTTCGAACCCGATTAGGACAAGGGGAATGCGAGCTGTAACCTGATTTAGACAAGGTGTGAAGACCAGCCGCTCAACAAGGCGGTAGATAAGGAGGGGCGCGAGCG
>NZ_DAIUCE010000109.1:0-5390 GCF_036846325.1 Ligilactobacillus sp.
ATTTCTTCAGTCCGGAACTCGTCACTGCAGGCAGTTTTTTGTCGACCTTTTTGAACTCATCCTCGATTTCGGAAAACGATGTTGCCGTGGAAGCGGTCCTGAAGACGTCCTTCAGCAGCAGGAAGTTTCTGATGGTGTTTGTCAGTGTCTTGTTCTTGTAAGTATAGTCAGGGTCATCTCCGTAAAGTTCGAGATGATCTGCAAGTTCACGGAATTTATCCCTGTTTTGTTCAATGTTTGAGAAGATTTTCTCCTCCAGGCCGTTTTCCTCTGCCTTTTTTCTCCAGGCATTCCTGTCTTCAATCGAGCCGAGGAAGTCATAGAGCCTGAACAGTGTCTCCTTTAAACTCTTATCCTGGTTGTTTCCCGTCATCAGCTGGAACATCAGCTTCCGGTCTTTTCCTTCTTCTGCTTCAAAGTCCTCGATCACCTGATCGTAGACCTGGTCTCTCAGGCGGTTCTTTGCGATGTCTGACGAGAGAATCTGGTATTCCGGGTCGATGTCAAGTCTGTAGCTGTACTTTCTGACCAGTTTGTTGATGTAGGAGTCGATGGTGGAGATGTCAGCCGTCTGCAGCTTGTCAATCTGCTGCAGAAGACGCTCCCTTTCGTCTGCGTCCTTTTCTGTCCTCTCCCGTTTTCTGAGTGCTGCCTCCAGGCGGTCCTTCATGTTCTGCGCCGCCGCCTTGGTGAAGGTCAGAATCAGCAGCGAATCCAGGTCGGCCTTGTCGTCCAGGATCTTCTTCATTACGCGGTCGACAAGGACGGTTGTCTTGCCGGTTCCGGCCGAGGCGGCAACAACGATGTTCTTCTTCCTTGAGTCAACTGCAAGCGTCTGTTGTTTGTTTAAATCCAAATCAGCCATTTTTAGTTCTCCTCCGTGTCAGTGTTTCTGCTCTTCAGTTCGCGGTAGCTGTTTCCGAACAGTTCGTCAAAGCACATGATGTTCCTGAAGTCGCTGTGTTTCAGCCCGTTTTTGCTTCCAAGCTGATAGGGGCTTATTTCAAGATGTCCGCTCAGGATGTTGCGGTATGCGTCAATGATCAGGTCCTCGACGTTCTTTAACGGGACAGGGTCAGAAAAGGACGGCTGACCGTTACGTTTCCGCTCTACCTTGCTGTACGCTTCGTCTGATATCCTGAGTTCACAGAATCGATCGGGTTCCTTGCCGTTATTCTTCTCGTCGTTGACCCTTACGTATTCGCTTCCGGTGACTGCAATTCTGTCCCTTACTTCAAAGCCTCTTTCTTCAAGCATCCTCCTGACTTCGTCAATATGTGCCCTGATCAGCATTGCGTAGATGACGAGCTGGAGATTCATGCCGTTTTCGAGCTTGATGACAAGATTTTGCGTCAGATCTCTGAAATTGCCCGTCTTGTAGTCAGCAATCATCAGCTCCGTCGAATCCCCGCCGTCCCTGTTGATGACGCTGATGCAGTCAATCACGCCGGACAGGTCAAGATGGAAGGTCTTTCCGTCAAGTTCAAACGGGATGTCGATTCCGCTTTCGACATTTCGGATGGAGTCCTTCGAGTTGAATCCGGTCTCGCCAAGGGCCATCTGACTATGATTCTCCTTCTGGCGTTTCTTCAATGCCACGAGACAGCGCCTGAACGTGTCTTCCAGACGTTCCTTGAAGCGTCTGGTCTGAGCAGTTGCGGAAAGCATGCTCAGGATGTCTCTTTCATGGCCGGAATTGCGTGATGACTTTTCCCTGCGGTTTTCTGCGACATGCTCGATGGCAGAGGAAGCGGTCTTCTGCACGTCGAAGTCAGAATTTCCCGGCACGTTGAACTCACCGTTCGTGAATGCTTCAAGCAGGTCGTGGATATAAGTCCCGGAATTTTTCGACGAGAGAACATAGTCGTCCTTTCTTCTGAGCCTGAGTCCTTTGGAAAGGAAGAATTCGTACGGATTTTTCGCATAGGCGTCAAGAGCCGAATATGAAGGTGAGATGTGGCATCCGTCCGCCTTCATTTCTCCTGCATAGAGCTTTTCCGCAAGTTCCGGCGTGAGGTCTGACGGCCTGTTCTCAAATGCCGTCAGGTTCTTCAGATGATTCCATTCATCTTTCTGCTCTTCTTTCAGGTGAACGGAAGAAGCATGAACGACGGCTGCGTCGATGTCAAATTCCGGAACGTTGAACGTGGTGGAAAGCCCGACGTCTTCAACCGGTGCGTCGAATCCGGTCCAGTAGTGCGACGGTTCGTTCGGGTCGGCGAGCACTGTATTTTGCGAATATGACAGGAAGATTCCGTCACTTGCGCTTGCACAGGCGTCAAGGAAGAGCGTGTCGGTATACTTGTACCGATCCATGATCGTCATGCTGTGGACGAACAGTATATTCTCCTCCTCTTCTTCTCTGGTCAGGATTCTTCCTTCGGGGATGCTTCCGGGAAGCGTGTTCCTGTCAAGCCCGAGCACGAAGGCATGCCTGTAGTGCGGACACTGGACGGCGTCAATCGGGACGACCTTGACTTCATCGACCTTTTCCGCATGCCCAGTTGCATATGGTTCGCTGAACGTCTCCTTGAGCTTTCCGGCAAATGCAGAGCTGTCAACCTCAATCCCGGCTGCAGAAAGTGAGAAGATCAGGTCTGTGAAACGTTTCCGTGACTCCTTCATGCGTCCGGTGATTCCCTCAAAGTCGATGCCTCTTGCCTTGACCGTCCTGGTGTTTTTTGCACTCTGTGCCGCATGTGCATCGAGGATTCCGTTTTTACTGAGAACGGACATGATGCCTGTTTTTTCGTCAAGCGGGTTCTTCATTGCATCAAGGTCAGAGAAGAGGGAAACCGTCTTTTTTCTGATGTCTTCGGCAAAGGCGTTGCATTTTTCATAATATTCAAGATTCTCACCGGCTCCTTCTGTGGAGTAGAGGGCATCATGCCATTCGGTCTTCCACTGTTCTTCGGTCCTGGTGCCGGTCTTTCTCAGGAAGTTGTCAATTTTTGGCAGAAGCGAGTTCAGTTCACGCAGCTTTTCGTCGATGCCTTCGTCTTCATTTGAATCGGGGAGGACAAGCCCTGTCCTGAGCAGTCTGATGATGTTTGACACTTCGTATCTGCGTGCCGGATTCTCGAACAGCGAACGCAGCAGCTGCGGGAGCGGCAGGGAGGAAAGCGATGACTCCTGTTTGAGGTTGAATGAAAGCCCCGCTTTTCTGAAGGCACGGTCCGTAGCCTGGATGTAGTCCCTGTTCTTCGGCGGAAGATAGACGACAATGTCTCTTGCGTGCAGGGAATCATCTGCTTCAAGCAGTCCGACGATCTTTCCTGCCGTCCATTTTGCCTCAAGGTCAGGGTCGAGGCATTTGGCCTTCGTGACGTTCACTTCATCATATCTGCCGGGCTGATGTTTCATGACATGTTCCTTGAAGAAACGCTTCATGACGTCCGGACCATATTTTTCAGCTGCGTCCGGCAGGAAAACCTCGATGCCTTCTTCAGCCTTCTTCTTCAGCTCTTTAAGCAGTTCGTCCTCTTTCCTGTTTCCGATTTTCTTCGGCCCGAAGTATGCGAAGAAGAATTCTCCGTCAAAGTCTTCTTTCAGAATGTCCAGCATCTCGTTTTTCGTCATGTACGGTTCCGAAAGTTCAAGATACTTTTTGTAAATTACAATCAGGTCCTCCATCTTCTTCTTGAAGGATTCGTTCTTCGATCTGTATTTTCTTAAGCCAAGGACCGAGGCGGAATATCCGTCATCAAGGCACCTGGAAAACAGGCTCCTCACGTTTCTGGCAAAGCCAGGATGTCCCGCGCTCTTCCTGAATGTCTTCAGTTCATCCTTCGACTGCTCGATTGCAAGTGAGACGAGCTGAGTCTGGACGGCTCCGGTCAGTTCCGGCTTGCAGAATTCCGGGTGCTTTCCCGTCATTTCCTTCACCGCCATCCTCTCCGGCGTCGTGACGCAGATTTCTGCAGTCGCCATTGCAATCTGAGCACTGCATTTTCCCGCAAGATGCTTCAGCACGACAAGTTCAAGATCATCAACCATGTCCGGAGTGGTCAGTATGTAGACTTTCCTGTTCTTCTTCGACCATTCGTCGACCTTGTTCAGGAGTTTGTTCAATTCCGAATTCATTTTCAATGTTCCCCCTTAATATAGTAGAGATGTATCAATCATATCCCACTTGTACGACAAATCATGACGCATGAAGCAAAATATTGTAAAAAATTTCTGTGGATATTTTGTGAATTATATGTATTTAACGATGCAGTATTGCGGTTGACTGCGGAATCTTTGGTGGGAGAGGCGTGAATTTTCCACCAGTTTTGGTGGGCGAGGCGTGAATTTTCCACCAGTTTTGGTGGGCGGCTCTGCATTTTGCCATTACACGCAAAAAAAGCTGCCCGAAAGCAGCCTTTACCAAGTAGTCAGTTTTTTATCGAAAAGCGACGTGCAATTTCCTTGAAGTGCTTGATGTTGTCGCAGTTTCCATCTGACTCCATCGTGTAGAAGAAACGTCCGCTGTCAGTCAGTCCTTCCCTCTTGTAACATTCAATCTTCTTCAGGGCATCGTTTGTATAACCGGCATTGCCCATCATCCCGAAGTGTTCGAAGATGACCTCGCAGCCGCGGCGTGAATCGAAGAATGTAAAGTCAGGCAGCACCCACTGCCGGGTCTTCTCAAGAAAGAGCGGCTTCTCATACAGGTACGGGGTGCCTTCACTGCAGCAGAAGTCGCCGTAGAATTTCTCTGTCTTGGACCGGACCCTCACGCCATCTTCGGTGAAGATGACGGGATCATCCTGCTTGAATCCGAGCATGTGTCGGGAATCACCCGGATTTTCGAGCCATGTCCCGATTTCGTCAAGACAGCTGACATAGTATGGCCTGATGCAGTTCTTCAGAGCAGGATGCTGACTGTCGTAAACGTCCATTGGAATTTCCTTCAGCAGACCGAACTCTTCATTTTTCATGAGTCCTGCAATGTGCTGCAGATGCGCAATCAGTTCACGGTAGTATGCATTCTGCGCCAGCTCGCCGATTGTGGCGCAGTTCTCCCTGGAAATGTACGTTTCCTTTTTTGAAACTGGATTGTAGCGGTAGAATTCATGATGATTTCCTCGCTTCTTTACGTATAACCTGTCACTTCCGGCATTTGCAAGCCTTACAGCTATGTCCCCGATGTCATGGCTGATGTTTTGCAGAGTTGATTTTCGAAATAACATTTGCATGCAGACTCCCCCTGACCTGTGTTTTAGTTGCATTATATCATTAACCGAACGGACGTTCAAAGAAAAAGACCTGTGCATCAATGATTTTTTTGCAAAATGCAGGGCGTTGATTCTCATGCGGTTTCTGAACTAGCTCCGAAGCCTGCCTCCACCAGTTTTGGTGGGAGAGGCGCAAAATCTCCACCAGTTTTGGTGGGTGAGGCGTGAAAT
>NZ_DAIUCE010000110.1:0-5352 GCF_036846325.1 Ligilactobacillus sp.
ATATCCTTGTCTTTGATCATTTGCTTTCCTCCGTATCCACAGACTTCAATAAGTCTATTTTCTGATAAAATTGTTAATTTTCTAATTCCTGTTTATGGAGAATACGTAATTATTTTATGTTAATTAGCATTCAAAAAAGGCTGGAAGAAAGTTTTAATCTTCCAGCCTCAGGCGCCATGTTATTTCGTAATCTGCTTCCATGCGTCAAGCATTTCCTCAAGCATCTTCTGAGCTATGTCCAGATGATTCTTGTCCTTGTGGACATTAGCCTGAACAAGTTCATTGCCGACCACTTCATATGTTGACACAAGCTGTTTGGGAATATCCCCTTCAATGTCGGTGTTGACACTGAACTTCAATTCATCGACAATGTCCTGTGCATGTACAATCTCATTGTTGGCAAGTTCGATGTTGCTGTTGTCAATTGCAAGACCGGCCTTTTTGATGTTCTTGATTGCACCTTCGATCAGCATCTCGATGAGTTTGTTCGGAGACGCACTCATCACCTGGTTGCGCAGATAATCATTCTTGTGATTAGCATACGGATTTACTGTCATTTCATTTTCCTCGCTTAATAGTACAATTCCAGTTCCGGAGGCAGTTCGTCACCGCTGACGTAGTTCTTCGCTATGCCTTCCATTCTGTTCAGTCTGCCGATTTCACGCGACACATCCACCTTTTCGTTCTCAGCCCAGGCAATCAGTTCCTGATACTTAACGCCGATTCTGCCAACCAGCGCCTTCTCATCTTCATCAAGGCTTTCAAACTCCAGGGGGCTGCGATCCTTCATCAGCTGGTCATTTTTCTGTAATGTCTCCTGAATCGATTCAAGGCTTTCATCACAGTCATCAAGGTTTGCCAAAACCTGTTGCAGAAACTGCAGGTCATTCATTCTTTCCTTCATTCAATCACCCGCCAGTCAATCAGCTGTTGCTTGAAGACGAATTCTGTGACTGGAAGTATGAGAACTGTGACTGAAGATTGCCGATGGCAGTGTCAAGATTCGTGAACATTGTAACGTAACGTGCACGCTTCGTTGCAATCTGCTCCGTAATGGTTTCAATCTGCTTGTTGTAATCCTTGATTTCGGACTGATAGGACGACTTGCGCAGCGCAATGACGCCTTCACTTCCTGATTTTGTGGAAGTGTATCTGTCAATCATTGACTTGAAGTCCGCCGTATATCCGGTACCGGTCTTTTCAGTTGAGTACTTGTTTGAAGTGTCCTTGAAGAAGAAGTCCTTGACCGAATTCGGGTCCTTTGCAAGCTGAGCCTTGAACTTGGTTTCATCAAGTGAAAGTGTGCCGTTGCGATCAACACTGAGTCCAAGCGTTGAGGCACTGACGCCGTTGACTGAAGCACCGCTGAGAACCATGCTCTGCAGGTTGGACTGCAGGGAGATGATTGTCGAATCACCGGCAAGAGCTCCCGTTGTGTTGTCTTCCTGGGAAGGATCACCGACATCCATCTTGTCACCAAGAAAACTCATGACACTGTTGTACTGATCGACAAAATCCTTGACAGCGGACAGTTCCTTGTCCGTATCATTTGTCAGTCCCAGTGTGATTGTCTTTGATGAATCCGCCTTCTTGAAGTTGAGCGTAACTCCGTCAATGACATCAGTCGGGCTGTTGCTGTTTCTCGTCATGTCGATGCCGTCAAGGGTGAACTTGGCGCTTTGACCGCGGCTTGTCTTCACAACGTCATCCGAAAAGCCGAGACTGTCCTTCAGGTCTCCACCGATTGTAATCTTCCTGTCGCCCATTTCCTCTGAAGTGACAACAAGCTGGTTGTTGACAATCGTTGCCTTGAGTCCTGCACTCTTCGTTCCTTCCTTGTCCGAAGGATCCTTGGCGTTGTTGATGGCATTTGCGATGTCCTTCAAGGAATCCGTGTCCTTGACGTCAATGTCAATCGTAAGCGGTGTGTCGCTTCCGTCAGTTGCACCGTTCGTGATGGTCAGCTTTCCGCTGTAGCCGAGTGCCTCCTTGGTCGAAGCCGTTGTTCCGTCGGACTTTTTGACAACTCCGCCGGTAACCTTGCTGGCCGTTGCGAGCTGCTTGATGACGAGGTCATAGGACCCTTCCATCGAGTCAGCCGTTCCGGAAATCGTGGCACTCGCATCATCACTTGAGGTTACCTTCTTCGTACCATAGGTGCTTTCATCCTGAAGCACGTCAAGTTTCTTTGAAAGATTGCCGAGACGCGTGCCGATATCCGTCCACGCCTGGGACTTGGTGTTGATCTTCGTAATTTTGTTTTGGATGACCGTCTTTCTTGCTTCATCTGACTGAAGCAGTTGATCGATTGTGTCTGATGTAATGCCCGTATACTGCCCCATGTAGCTGGAGGAGCTTACGGAGCCTGCTGTTGTTGATGTTGTAATGCTGCTGCTCATGATGTTCACTATCCTTTCTTGTCGACTGCGATTCCCATTTCATCCCAGATTCTGCCGATCATGTCAAGCATCTTCTTCGAGGGAATCTCCTTGACTACCTTGTCTGTCGTCTTATCCACCATCTCAACGTAAATCCGGTGCGTTCTCTGATGCATCTTGAATTCAAGATTGATGTTCTTGTTTGTCAGCCGGTCATTGATCTTCTTCAGTTCCTCTTCAATCTGTTCCTTGAACGAGTCCATCTCCTCGTCAAACTCAAAGTCATCAGTGTTTGAGTCGCCGGCCTTTTCCGTCTCGTGACGGCGGCTCTTTTCATACGTATTGAGATGCTCCTGATCACGGCTGACATTTGTCTTGATTGCGTTCTCAGAAGGGTTGTAGACATTCGTACTTACCTTCTGCACCCTGTTAACGGCAGCCGTCTGCTGCAACGGCTGAATCCCTTGTGTTCCGTCCAAATTCATATTCTTACCCTCTTTCAACATAAACCGAGCAGTTCTGAATGAAACTCAGCAAATCCTTTTACTACTCTATCTATATCGACAAATCAAGAAGGCTTTTAAACAACATGAATATTAATTTTTCACAAAAACAACAAAAAACAAGCCTAAAAAGTTTACATAATTATGTTTTACCTTACTTGCACAGATTTTCAAGCGTTACAATGTCTCCGTCATCGGGCGTAATCTGCTTCAATTCATTCAACAGACTTCTGGCAACTTCCAGCTGCCCCTGAGAAATCAACGCCGCAATCTGTGCCTTGACCTGATTGCCAAGCTTCACAAGTTCGTCACTGACGGCCGTTTCTCTTCGCTGTTCACGCTCCATTGACTGAACCATTCTCTTTATCAGCGTCTCGGCGGAAGGGAAGACATCCAAAGCCTCCGACAGATACCTGAGGCAGTGCTTCATGTCATTGTCCTTCCGACAGTCAAGAGCCTTCCTTAAAATCATTGCGAACCTGATTTCCGCCGGCAGAACGTTGGAACATGTCCTGCAGAGTTCAGGCGCATACATGCTTTCAGCACATGAAATGACATTGTCACAGTACAGGTCACTTTCCTCCATGACCCTTGAAAAGAGCATTGACCCCTGGAAGATGTACCGTTTTCTGAGACTGGACAGAAAATATTCTCTTTTAAGACATTTCTTCCAGCATTTTTCAACCTTTGCGGCAAATTCTGGAATCCTGTCAAGGTGCCTGGATTCTCCTTCGATGACCATTGAAACCGCATTGGCAAACTCTTCCCATGAAATGTTCTCAACATATCTTTCAGGCGAAAGGCCGCTGTTCACGCATATTTCAAGCAGGCCTTCATTTGCGCCCGAAGCAGTGACATCAGAAGAAAGCTCATCATCCAGAATTTTCTGCGAAACGCATTCACTGGTATGAGACATTATCCAAAGACTGTCATTTTCAATGCCAATCCCGGAAACAATCCTCTTGAAACTGTCCACAGCAACTTCAGTTTCAAGACCGACCCTGATTCTGTCAAGGGATGTTGTGAATTCTTCGGACAAAACATTGTCTGAAACAAACTTTTCAGCCATGAACTCAACTGCCTCACTGTCTCCCTCATTGACTGCCTCCATCAAGGAATACGCCAGAACGCCTCTTCTTTCCCTGCACTCACATTCCCATGGAAGTTCAAAAAAGACCTTGCGGATACTTTCGTATGAATCATCGCATTCCTCACTGCAAAGCTTGCAGTACTGCAGAACAAAATCATACATTGACTGTTTCTTCACATCGCCTATAAAGCAGGTGATGTAGTCCTTTAAAAGGTCAATGTTTTCGCAGTACTCAACCGAATCCATGTATATCTTCAGCCATTCATACATATCCTGCTGGTCAAAGTCAGCAAGGTTCCTTGATATGTTGATTCTTGCCACAATCCCTTTATAAAAGGAATCGCTCACATTAGCCAGGATTTCCTCCGTGCTTGACTTCAGTTCATCCCACATTCTGAGTCTGGCATAAGCCTTCATGCGGTAGATGAATATTTCAACCCACTCAAACGAAGTCCAGTCCGTCAGGTGCAGATTTCTTATCGTCCTGACGGCTCTTTCCGACACCTCAAGCAGTTTTTTCTTATTGTCGCCGCACCCCCCGATCTGCTGCAGCCAGGTGTGAAGGTTTCCGGGATTTTCAGCCAGTTCCCTGTCCATGATCCTTCTGTTTCTTTCGGCCTTCTTCACGCCAAGCTTTCCCACATATCCCACATGATGGATGAAGGTGTCCTTCAAGTCATACTCATTTCTCACCGTCACACCCGTCAGCATTTCATGCACGGCCCCCGTGAAGATTGAATCAGGGCTGATTCTGCAGATTCTTGCAAAGCGGTTTGAAGTGCACTCAGTCTGCGTTGCCGTGGTGTAGCTCTGCTCAAGCACCGTGACCCTGTCATAGTTGTTGTACAGTTCAGGCTTCGAGAAGAAGTCAATCAGGGGACCGATGTCGTCAAACCATTCATCGTCATCAAGATAGATCAGCCATTTGCCTCTTGCTTCCCTCAGTCCGGCATTACGTGCAGCGGCAAAGTCATCGCACCATTCAAAATGAACTATCTTGTCTGCATATCTTCTTGCAACGTCAATCGATCCGTCGGAATCCTTGTCTCCGACCGTGTCAACTGCAATGAACTCGCTTGGAATCTGCTCCAGCAGGGGTCTGAATGATTCAAAGCATTTCTCAACAGTGTCAATTCTGTTGGAAATCAGCATTGAAATCGTGACCAGGCAGTCTTCCATATTTATTCTAGAAAAGAACTTTTCCTTAGGCAATTCCTCAACCCATGTCTCCAAGTTAATCACCTCTCCTCTTATAATATCGAAAAAAACCGGCAGCCTTAAAGAAGGTTACCGGTTTCTTCCATTTTATTTCAAGCTATCTTCAATATCTTAGCCTTGAAGAAGGTTAAGCACTGAGTTCGGCATTGCATTTGCCTGTGCA
>NZ_DAIUCE010000111.1:0-5322 GCF_036846325.1 Ligilactobacillus sp.
GGCGCGCGTCCCTTGGAGGGATGAAGTACGGGCAATTGATAAGGTGAGAGTAAAATTCACGTTGAGTTTTAAAAAAATGCAAAAAATTGAAATTTGAGCCTGTTTCAAGGCGGAAAATTACAAAGGAGATGTAATTTTGAAAAAGACATTGAAGGATTACTGCAGAAATCACAAGACAAAATACGGATTTGACAATCCGGTTGCACGTGAGGCAAGCTGCCTTGGCCATCTGGAAAGCTGGATTGAACAGGCGGTAAAGGAATACGAGAATTCGGGGCAGATAACCGCCGATACAAGACTCTGGCTCAAGACGAACCTCAAGCGAATGCAGGGGTTCCTGGACGAACTGGAGGAACGGCAATGAATGACATGAACAGATACGGGTGCCTGTTGTCGCTGGTGTTTCTTATCTGGGGAATGCTGATGTATCTGATGTGCAATTGGCTTGCGAGGTGAGACGATGGAAATGAGCAAGGGAGTGATGACATTGAAATTTGGAGAAGCAGTGACCATGATTGCTGACAGGTACGGTTGGAATGCATTTGACAATTTGAACGCAATCAATGATCCGGAACTTGTCACGGCGGTTGAAGTTGTCCGGACAGTCAGGAAGAAGGATCCTGTCAGGTCAACTGGCCCTGGTGCAGATTTGCGCCGCACACGTCCGCCACGCAAGGAACTTGAGAAAATGGTTGATAAGGGAATGACTTATGCCGAGATAGGCGAGGCAATCGGCTCCACTCCTGAAACGGCAAGCAAGACCGTTAGAGTGTATGGATTGTCAGACAGATACTGGCTTATGCACGGAAGGTACAATCTGATAAAGTCAGAGCCCTATCGCAAGTTGGTTGAGCAGAAAAAAGCCGAGCTGAAGTCCTTGATTGATCACGGAGCCACCGATGTTGCCATAGGTGCAGAGTTAGGAATGACCGTTGGGAGGGTCAAGTACTGGATTAAGGAATGGAATCTTGGGCGCAATAAGCGCATCACTAGAGGAAAGCAACATGGAAAAGCAAAGGTATGCCGTGAGAGTTACTGATACAAGGCGAATGTGGTATGCCAGAGGCGATAACGGGCAGTTGATGACCAGGATTGAAAACGGCATCCCTCATGGCAAGGATGACACGTGGACGTTTGAAGAGATTAATTCTCGGGGTCTTGACCAGATGGCACGAATCAGAATCTAATAAAAAAAGCCGGTCCTTAAAGCCGACTCTCTATGATATATCGCAATCTAATTATATCAAAAAAGGGAGTGGTGTTGTGGACGATTTACTGATTGAAATTGACAACATTGACTACAAAGCAACCGCAAGGAATGTGAAGGAGTTCCTGGACAAGAAACTTCCACGCATTCTCAGAATCGCAAATACGAGTCCGGCCAGCCTTGTGTCACCGAGTATCAGTGACATGCCAGTTGTGCGTGATGACAGCGTGAACAACAGCGAAAGAAAAGTGATCAGGTACATTGCGGCACGCGATATAATTGCCGGGGTATCTCATGCGTTCAGTCACTGCTCTCAGACATCATACTACATCCTCAAGGCACGATATGTGCAGGGCCTTGAGAACTGGCAGGTCATTGATACCATGTATTGTGAACGTGCAACGTACTATAAGCTGAGGGACAAAGCATTTAACGAGTTCGCCGACTGCTTTGAGATGCAGAAAGGGTGCCCTGATCTGCATGTATATCAATAGAATGATTATAAAAAACTGTAAAGGAGCAAGGCAACAAGCCTTGTTTTTTTATATTTTTAACAAAAAAATGCTTGAAAATCATTGACAATACACCTTGAAAGGTGTATTATATAATTGTAAGGAGGTGAGAGATTTGGGAAAGAAAGCCAAACAAAAAGAGCCCAACAAGGTTAAGATTTCAAGGTACGTTGCAATTGGCGCATGGGCCGCACCGGTTACGGTATTGCTTGAAATCGTCAAAGACATTGTTGACGCCCTTATAAATAAATAGTTTGGCAGGTAAGGTTGGCTATCAGCCTTACCTGTTTCCCATATCATAATATCATGAATAAGCAGGAAAAGAAATACTATTCCTCAGCTGCCATTGCAATTGCGTTAGCAGTGATACTATGGATTTTCAAGGTTGTCGTGATTGAAAAATAGACGATTGCCGGACAAATGCGAGACTAACATCATACACTTTGCAGACATCTCAGGTGGTATGATGATAGTATCGAAGGTTCGGCAGTCGGGAACAGGAGTGACCGTTATGTCAGAATTGTCAGATGCAAAGAAGAAAGCCAATAAAAAGTGGAACGAAAAGAACAAGGAGAAGTCAAGAAAGTATCAGTACAGATCCATGGCAAAGTCGTATGTCAGAAACTATGCCGATGAAAAGGACCTGCTTGAACTCAAGCAGATGATAGAGGATAAGCTTGATGGTGAATTACAGTGATGTATCTCAACTGGTAAGAGATGTTACGGAGCTTGTCAGAAAGTCCAGGGACGCTGAACTCATTGCGAAGGCAACCGAAATGGCCAAGGCAATCAATGAACTTGTTATTGAGAACATTGAACTTGAAAACCGACTCAATGAAAAATTGAATCTCAGAGAACGTGGCCGTATCAGTGATGATGGAAGAATGTACTGGGTAGAAGGTGAACACGTTCCGTATTGTAGTTATTGTTTTGAAGTTGACGGAATTGTGAAACATATGATTCCAAGTGATTACGGTTGGGTTTGCGAAAGAAATCATACGAGGTGATTAGATTGGAAGCTACTGAAGCAAGAGCTCTGGAAGCATTGAACAAGCTCATCAAATATAACAGGGATGTAAATCACAACTTATACGTTGACAGGGATTTGTTGGACATAACAATCAAGATTAACGAGCTTGTTGTTGACAACAGCAGAATGAGAGAACAACTAAGAAAACTGGATGAATAATTCAAGAGGTCAGTCTTAACGGCTGGCCTTTTTTGCAGCAGAGAAAGGAAGAGAATTTTGAAAGACACTGTATTTAGACGTGTGGTAATCAACCGCGAGGATAATAAAGTTGTTGTCGGCGCCACAGATGGAATGACGGGCGATGAGGTGTTTGAACTCGTTGCAGAAGGGCTTAGATCATTAAAGCAGCGGTATGAGGTTGATTCCAAAACAATGCTTGCATATCTTGAAAGTGTGATTGACGATGGGTAGATACAGACGCTGCCGTTATACTGGGTGTCATGCGATGGTAGCATACCCTGATCATTATTGCAGCGAGCATAGTCAGTATGAAGCCGGGTATATGGCCAGGCGGAAACAGTGGGGCGTCAGGAATCAGATGCGTGCCAAAAGACATAACCGGGAGTACAACCGGACAACGCGTGTGAGGGATGATGTCAAGGCAGAGCAGAATAAATTCTATCATACAAGACAATGGCGTTCATTGAGACACTATGTACTTGAACGAGATCATTATGTATGTGGATACTGTGGAGCATTCAATGCAGGAATCGTTGATCATATCGTGCCGATTGAATATGACAAGAGCATGATGACTGATGCAGACAACCTTACAGCATGCTGCAGAAACTGTCATATGACCAAGAGCAGATGGGAACGGGAATATTACGGGACTGGTTCACAGAATGAATTGAAGCAGGTCGGCAAGGTGACGGATTTGAAACTGTTGCGGGAGCTGCTGAAAAGCCGTGAGAGGCTTTCTAAGCGCTCTTAATCATTGTGAGTATAATCACACTCAATCTGTTTTATTTGTTAATCCCCCCGCCCTCATGCGCCGTGAGAAGAGCTACACACAGTGCCCTTTTCTTACGTCACGCAAACTTTTTGGAATTTTTAAAAAGGGGGGCTATCCCGGAGAAAGAGAGGTGAAAGTTGTGGCAGCTAAGCCATATTATCTGCAGAATGACGGCAAGGTTTCCAGAACTCCGCCTAGTTATCTGGGGGTTCTGGCCAAGGAATGCTGGCGCAGGATTGTGCCGTTCCTCGAAGCAACCGGGCGTGTTGAAAGAGTAGATACCAGTCTGGTTGAGCAATACTGCACACAGTACGAGATTTACAGAGTTGCCTATGAGGACATCAAGGAAAATGGCATTCAAACACCGATGTACAAGACGCTGCAGGACCAGATGGGCGAAATTATCGGCAAGGATTTCACAGGTTACAAGAAGAATCCGGCAGTTATGACGCTCAAGGACGCCAATAATCAACTCACAATGGTCGGCGGACAACTGGGACTGTCGCCCAAGGCCAGACAGGAACTGATGTCGATTGCGACAAAGAGTGACGCTAAATCAGCAACGGATGCACTCAAGGAATTCCTGTAATAGGGGGTGGTGAAATGAACAGAATCGATATGACACAGTCTCATGACGTCATTGGCGAATACAGGAAAAACAATTTTGACGCTGAGCGTCGCAAGTACACTGATGAAGGCACTAAGTACGCATTTGACGTTCTTGACGGGAAGATTGTAACCGGATATCTGATTAAGCTTGCTGCATTCCGCCACCTGAGAGACCTTCAGCGTCAGGGACAAGCTGATTTCCCGTATGAATACAGTCCAGGTCATGCGTCTAAACTGCTGAAGTTTGCGGCAATCTGTCCTAATGTTGATACGGGAGAGCCGACCAAGCTGATGCACTGGCAGGAATTCATCTTCTCAATGCTGTTCGGATGGCGCAACAAGGAAGGTGGCAAGCGGTTCACACGGGCAATTGTTTCCGTGGCACGTGGCCAGGGCAAGACGTATTTGATGGCGATTCTGATGTGTTACTCATACTTGATTGAAAGTCTCGGACTGTCCAATCAGGATTATCTGGTAGCGTCAATCAATTTCAAGCAGACAAACAAACTGTATGGCTATATCAAATCCATGCTGAGGCAGATAACCGCAACGGAGCCTTTCAAATCACTGGCTGAGGAAACCGAGCTGTCCACTCAGTCAGATCAGACTGTTCAGAAGAAAACAAATAATGTCTTACGTGCAATATCGTTTGAATCGGGACAGTTTGACTCGTTCCATTTCACAACCAGCATTGTTGATGAGATTGGCGAAATAAAGTCGCGTGAAAAGGTCTCAAAAATCGTTTCAGGCCAGGTCAAAGTCAAGAACAGGCAGTTCATTCAGATTTCCACTTCATATCCGGACCCGTCCGTGCCGTTCCATGATGATCAGAAGATGTTGCAACAGGCAATGGAACAGGACTGGAATCGTGAAGCCGACAGTTATCTCGGGCTGATCTGGGCACAGGATGATTTGGACGAGACGTTCAAGGAAGAAACATGGGTCAAGTCCAATCCGCTTCTTTATCTTCCGGATCAGCATGATGTGCTGCTGTCCGGCTTGAGGGATA
>NZ_DAIUCE010000112.1:0-5190 GCF_036846325.1 Ligilactobacillus sp.
TGCGAAATCTACGGACGACCAAAGCACATCTATTCGATTTATCACAAGATGCGCGATCTTCACAAGCAATTCAGCCAGATTTATGACTTGCTTGCAGTGCGCGTCGTGGTCAAGTCGATCAAAGACTGCTATGCCGTTTTGGGAGCGATTCATACCAAGTGGAAACCGATGCCCGGACGTTTCAAGGACTATATCGCGATGCCAAAGGCCAACATGTATCAGTCGCTTCATACGACGGTCATAGGGCCAAAAGGCAAGCCGTTGGAAGTTCAGATCAGAACTGAGGAGATGCACCGCGTGGCCGAATACGGGATTGCGGCTCATTGGGCCTATAAGGAAGGCAAAACGAACGGCATCAAGCAGACGACGACCGGCGACAAGCTGAATCTGTTTAAGGAAATCATCGAGATTCAAAACGAATCAAATGACGCGAAGGAATTCATGGAAAACGTCAAAGGCGATTTGTTCAGCGACCGCGTCTACGTTTTCACGCCAAAGGGCGACGTTTATGAATTGCCGAAGGGATCAGGCCCGCTTGACATGGCCTACTCGATTCATACCGAAGTCGGCAATCACACGACAGGAGCCAAAGTCAACGGCAAGATCGTTCCGCTTGACTATCAGGTCAAAAACGGTGACATCGTTGACATCCTGACGTCGCAGAATTCAGCGGGACCAAGTCGCGACTGGCTTGATCTGGTGCATACGAACAAGGCCAAGAATAAGATCAAGCGCTTCTTCAAGCAGCAGGATCGCATCCAGAACATTGATCGTGGCCGCGACATTCTTGATCAGGGCCTGATCGAAGGTGGATATCAGCCACATGACGTGATGAGCAACAAGAAGAACATTGAGCGAGTGCTTAACAGGAAACAGCTGGCAACGCTTGACGATTTGTACGCTGCCATCGGGTTCGGAGAAATCCCGCCCGCCGGAATCATCAACGTCCTTACGGAAGACATTCGTGCCAAGCGTGAGCAGGAACGAAAGGAAGCGCAGGAAAAGGCACTGCTTGAAGACCATCAGGAAATCAACAACGTCAAATCCGGCAGGAAGAAAAACGAAGAAGGCGTCATGATTGAAGGAATCGACAATCTGCTGGTTCGCCTGAGCCATTGCTGCAGTCCGATTCCAGGAGACGAAATCGTTGGCTATATTACAAAAGGGCGCGGCGTTTCAGTTCATAGAATCGACTGCCCAAACGTCAAGAGCGCCGAACAGCACGGGACAAGGCTCGTCGACGTTACCTGGAACGTTATTCCTGACGTCAGAGCTACTTATAATACCGATCTTGAAATTGAAGGATATAATCGTTCAGGTCTTTTGAATGATGTTTTGCAGGCAATCAACAATACCACGAAGGATTTGAACTCCGTCAACGGGCGCGTTGATCACAACAAGATGGCGACGATTGACGTTACGGTCGGAATCAGAGACAGAATTCATCTGCAGCGTGTAATCGACAACATCAAGCGAATCCCTGACGTCTACGTGGTCAAGCGAATCATTCACTAATGAGGTGAGAAAATGAGAACAGTATTGCAGCGGGCGAAAAATGCCCAGGTTGAAATTGACGGCAGGGTAAACGGAAAAATTGACCATGGTCTGGTGCTTCTGGTCGGCTTTGAAGAAGGAGACGGGCAGGAAGAAATCGACTATACGGTCAGAAAGATCGTCAACTGCCGAATCTTCTCAGACGAGGACGGGAAGATGAACCTCAGTCTTAAGCAGATTGGCGGCCAGATCTTGTCAGTTTCGCAGTTTACACTTTACGCTGATACGAAAAAGGGAAACAGGCCAAGTTTTACTGATGCACAAAACCCAAGTGAAGCTTCAAGAAATTATGACAAATTCAATGAAAAGCTGCGTGGCGAAGGCATAGTCGTTGAAACCGGGGTCTTTGGCGCCGATATGAAGGTTTCGTTCACAAATGACGGTCCGGTGACGATTATTTTCGATACCGACAACAAATAGGTGGTGATAGAATGGGGTTGATTTCGCTGGAGAAACAGGCAAGGGAGCTTTGTCTTTCGAACCGCAGTTTTATTCCGACGACGATAGGCTTGAAGACTTGGCGCGAGCGCTTGAGATTCGATCAGAAAATGCCTGTTCAGGACCAAAGCGTGACGGTTGTAAAAGAACGAGTCGAAATCGATGAAGAACGATCATTTGACGAATATCTGTATTTTCCAAAGGATCAGACAAAAGACCTGCCCGTAATCTACTATATTCATGGCGGCCAGTTCATCTCCGGCGGAGTCAATGAATATCACAAGCTGCTGGCCGAACTTTCGAAAAGATGCCATGTCTGCGTTGTTTTTCCGGAGTATGCATTGGCACCGGAACGCAAAGCTCCTGTCCAAATGGTTCAGCTGCGTGCCGGATATCTCGATTTGCAGCGACTGGCGATAAAATATTCATTAGATCTGTCGCATCTGACAGTTGCGGGCGACGATGTCGGCGGAGGAATGGCGGCAACTCTTGCGATGCTTTCCGAGGCGCGCCATTTGCCGTTGAAAAAGCTGCTGCTGTTTTATCCGGTCGTCAATGCTAATTTTGACAACCCGACTTATTACGAATTTGCCGGCGGTTATCGAATTACGCGTGAACAGATGAAATGGGCCTGGCAGCAGTATTTGGGCGAGCTGTCGCCGACCGACGTCATGTTTTCTCCTTTGCTGAGGAAATTCAGTGAACTGGCCGTTTTGCCCAAGACTTTGATCTTGACTGCAGAGGCGGATGTTTTGCGAAACGAAGGCGAAGCATTTGGGCGAAAACTGCGTGATGCGGACGTTGACGTTTCGGTAGCGCGAATTCTGGGGACGATTCACGATTTCGTCCTGCTCAACGCGCTGGATGAGACAAATGCCTGCCGCCTGGCAATGGACATGGCAGTAGAGTTTATTTGCAGAGACAATGGGGTGTAGTTTTGTATCAGAATTATTTTTTTGACTTTGACGGAACGCTGTACGACACTTACGGCGGAATGGTTTCCGCGTTTGTCATGGCCTTTGAAGAACAGGGCGTAAGACTTGACGAAAATGAAACGTATCGTTTGATGCGCGTTGAATCGGTAAGGTATTGCTTTGCTTTTTTGAAAGAGAAATATCCGAAACTTGATGAAAGAAAGCTGCATGAGGACTATCACTTTTTCGAAAGGGAAAATCAGGAGCTGGCTAAGCCGTTCGACTTTGCAGGCGAAGTACTCAAAACGATTCAGACAAACGGAGGTCAAAGCTTTTTGCTGACGCATCGCGATGAATCGGCAAAGAAAATTTTAAAAAGGGACGGTCTGCTTGAATATTTTACGGATTTTGTAACCGCAGACGATAATTTCAGGCGTAAGCCGGATCCGGAATCTCTTGATTATTTGCTTGACAGGCATCAAATCGACCGCAAAACGGCTGCGATGGTCGGTGACAGAACGCTCGACGTCGATGCGGGACACAATGCCGGGATTGCCGGAATCCTGTTTGATCCGGACGGATTGATTAGATCAGACTCATGTTGTCCGGAGCAGCAGATCAAAACGTTAAAGGAATTGATTTAATAGTGGAAAACAAGAAGATTGAGACCGCAATTTTTGCGGGTGGCTGTTTTTGGTGCATGACCAAGCCGTTTGACCAGATGCCCGGAATAATTTCGGTTCGTTCAGGGTACACGGGCGGAAACGTTGAAAATCCGACTTATGAGCAAGTCAAATCGGGAACTACGGGGCACACCGAAGCAGTCAAGATTGTCTTTGACAAGACAATCATTTCGTATGAAGAACTGCTTGATATTTATTGGCATCAGACCGATCCGACAGATGCGATGGGGCAATTTCAGGATCGTGGCTCGAATTACCGGCCGGTAATTTTCGTGAAGAATGAAATGCAGCGAAATGCTGCAGAGCTTTCCTTGAGGAATCTGATTGAAAGCGAGCGCTTTAAAAAGCCAATCGTAACAAGGATTGAATCAGCCTGTCCTTTTTATGAAGCAGAAGAAGAGCACCAGCAGTTTTACAAGAAAAATCCAAAAAGAATGGAATTCGAGGAAGCGCAGGGAAGAAAACAGTTTATTGAAGAAAAATGGGGAATTTGAAAGGAAAAGAAAATGGATGAATTACAGGACATGCTGAAGCAGCATGCGATGATCATGAAGGCAACGACAGCTCTTTTCTACGGAATTTTAGTGTCGATTGCCATGAATTTCTTCTGGGAACCGGGGCATATCTATTCATCAGGAATTACCGGCTTGGCACAGCTGATCGGGACGTTGACCAAGAACGGTCCCGTACATCTGTCAACGGCTCTGATGCTGTTTGTCTTGAATATTCCGCTGTTTGTTTTAGGATGGAGACAGATTGGGCACAGGTTTACGCTGTTCACGATTCTGGCAGTTCTTTGTTCATCGGTCATGATTAAGGCAATCAACCCCGTGCCGTTAACGAAGGATCCAATCATCTGCGCGATTTTCGGTGCAACGATCAATGGCTTCGGAACCGGCCTGGCGCTTAAAAACGGGATCTCGACCGGCGGATTGGATATACTGGGGCTGACAATCAGAAAGCATACCGGCAAAAGCATCGGAACAATCAATTTGATTTTCAATTTCTTCATCATTCTTGCCGCGGGAGCCGTTTTCGGCTGGCCATATGCTTTTTATTCAGCACTCAGCATTTTTATCAATGCGCGCGTAATGGACATGGTCTACACAAAGCAGCAGAAGATGCAGGTCATGATCGTGACCACGAAACCGAAGAGTGTGATTGACTGCATTCAAAATCGAATGCGTCGCGGGATAACGATCGTCCACGGTGCCGAAGGAGCATACAAGCATGATGAAAAAACGATTCTTTTTACGGTCATCTCGCGTTACGAGCAGCCTGAATTGAGAAGAGCAATGATTGAATCTGATCCCGCCGCTTTTGTCAGCATTGCCGACAACGTCCATATCATGGGACGTTTCTATGAACCCGAACCATGAGGTAAGCAACATGAAACATGCATATTTGATCATGGCAACGAATGAATTCGAAGAACTTTCAGTTCTGCTCAAAGCGCTTGATTATGAAGACAACACAATATTCTTGCACATTGACAAAAAGGTTGCGCTTTCTCCCCTGCAGTTGGAACGCTTCAAACAACAGATTTCAAAGGCTGATTTCTATCTGGCACCGCGCAGGAAGGTCAGCTGGGGCGGACGCGA
>NZ_DAIUCE010000113.1:0-1300 GCF_036846325.1 Ligilactobacillus sp.
AAAAATTCATAGCTAATAGAGCAAAGATATTAGTTGAAACTGAAAATGCTGAGCTGCATTCGACGGTCGAATCATCAAAATCGGCAAAGGGCGAGCTTGACAAGCAAATCGCAGACTTGCAGACCAAGATTTCCGGGTATGAAACGGAGAAAATGAAAACGCGAGTGGCTTTGCAGAGTGGTTTGCCACTTGAGTTTGCCAATCGGTTACGAGGCGATGATGAAGACAGCCTGAAGCGCGATGCAGAAACACTGGCCGGATACATGCAGCCTAAGCAGGCTGCCCCGTTGAAATCGACAGAACCGGCAGTTGATGATAAAGGCTGGGGTAACATGATCCACCAGCTCACAAACAAGTAAGGAGATAGATAATATGGCTGATACACTTAACACCGGCACAACATTTTCGCCGGAACTCGTCACAGAACTCATGAACAAGGTCAAGGGCTATTCAACCCTTGCCAAGCTGAGCGCTCAGACGCCAATCCCGTTCAACGGGTCGCAGCAGTTCGTTTTTAACCTCGAAGGCAATGCTCAAATTGTCGGAGAAGGCGAAACAAAAAAGCCGGGAAAGGCAACAATTGAAACAAAGGTAATCCGCCCGTTAAAGTTCGTTTACCAGGCTCGCATTACCGACGAGTTCAAATACTGCTCTGAGGCCAAGCAGGTAGATTACCTTCAGGCCTTTTCTGATGGATTTGCTAAAAAGATTGCGGTTGCCTTTGATTTGGCCGCAATTCATGGCCTGGAACCAAAATCGCTTACTGACGCGTCATTCAAGACAACGAATTCGATTGATGGGTTGGTAACCGCGGTTGAATTTAATGCTAAGACACAGTTTGATGATCAGATTGATTCAATTGTTCAAACTGTTGTTGCCAACGATTACGATGTTACGGGCCTCGCACTTTCCCCTGCAGCTGGTCAGGCGTTGGCGCAGGTTAAGGTTAACGGTGTAGTTCAGTACCCTGAGTTCCGCTTTGGCCAGAATCCTGACGCATTTTACGGCATGGCATCTGACGTCAACAAGACGCTTGCCACAAAAGGCGCTACGTCCGAAAACGACTATGCAATTGCAGGCGATTTTCAGAATGCGTTCAAGTGGGGCTACTCGGAAGAAATCCCGCTCGAGGTCATCGAGTATGGTGATCCTGATCAGACGGGCCGCGACCTCAAAGCCAACAACGAAGTGCTGCTTCGTGCCGAATCGTTTATCGGTTGGGGCGTGCTTGACGCGAAGGCGTTTGCACGTATCAAAGCACCGGCAGAATAGTCATGGTCGAGGGCGATAAGGTTGCCGT
>NZ_DAIUCE010000113.1:1310-4054 GCF_036846325.1 Ligilactobacillus sp.
GTCACTATAGGTTAGCTAAGGGGGTGGTAGGGTGGCAAATTTTGCAACTATCGAAGATCTGGAAAAGTTGTGGCGCACTTTGAAGCCTGCTGAACGCGAGCGTGCGGAAGGCCTGTTGGAGATTGTCTCTGACAGTCTGCGTGTCGAAGCGGGAAAAGTGGGCAAAAATCTTGATGAAATGTCGGCCGACAGCGGCGCTTATGCGAGCGTTTTAAAGTCTGTGACCGTTGACGTTGTAGCGAGAACGCTGATGACGTCAACTGATCAGGAACCGATGACACAGATGACGGAGAGCGCTTTAGGTTATTCCTACAGTGGTTCATTCCTTGTTCCTGGCGGCGGATTGTTTATCAAGGACACTGAGCTTAAGCGCCTGGGATTGAAACGTCAGAGATATGGGGTGATTGACCCTTATGCTTAAAGGAATTACAGTTATTCTCGTTGACGAGACAGAGGAATCAGAAGACCCGTTCGGACAGCCGGTTACGGTCAAGGAAGAGATTGCGGTTGACAACGTTCTGGTAGCGCCAGCGTCAACGGATGATGTTACTGCCGAGTTGAGCTTGACTGGCAAGAAAATCGTGTATGAGTTAGCCATACCTAAAGGAGATTCGCACAACTGGGCCAATCGGCAGGTCAAGTTTTTTGGCCAGAACTGGCGAACTGTGGGCATTCCTCAGGAAGGCATCGAAAGCTTGATACCGCTGGCGTGGAATAGGAAAGTGATGGTGGAACGATATGAGTAAGAACCGTTTTGTACTAAACCGTGCCGGTGTTGCACAGCTGCTCAAATCGTCCGAGATGCAGTCAGGGCTAAAGGCTAAGGCGACAATCATTCGGGAAAAGTGCGGCGATGGATACGAACAGGATATATATGTCGGCAAGAATCGTGCAAACACTATGGTATATGCTGATTCCATCAAGGCAAAACGCAGTAATGCGAAGCATAATACGATCTTGAAGGCGGTGAATGCGGCACGTGATTGAACTCATTTTGAAGCAGTATCTTGACAGTGTGCTTGATGTTCCCGTGCTTTTGGAGCATAAAACAGGTGTTACTGTACCGTATATCCTGCTTGATAAAACGGGCGGCAGTGAGTCAAATCATTTGAAGAAGGCAACGGTTGCCATTCAATCGTACGGAACATCACTGTATAATGCGGCGAAACTCAATGAGGATGTCATCCGAGCAATGGACGGGCTGACAACGGTTGAGAACGTCGGTGGTGCGCATCTTAACGGCAGCTACAATTTTACTGATACTGAAACTAAGAATTACCGCTATCAGGCGGTATATGATATTAACTATTTGTAAGTTTGTAAGGAGGTCATATAATGGCAACAACAGTTAAATATGTCACGAATGCAAAGCCTAAAGTCGGCGGCGCCATTTACAGCGCTCCGACCGGGACGGCATTGCCGACTGACGCAACCAGTGCGCTTAATGCAGCGTTTAAGTGCCTGGGTTACGTGTCAGATGACGGCATTCAGAACTCGGATGAACGCAAGACAGATGATATTAAGGCATGGGGCGGTGACATCATCAACTCCGTCCAGACGGAAAAGACAGATACGTTCAAATACACTTTGGCCGAAGTGCTGAATGTTGATGTTTTGAAGGAAGTGTATGGTGATGCCAATGTCACAGGAACGCTTGACACAGGGGTAGTCGTTAAATCGAATTCAACTGAGCTTAAAGAACACGTGATTGTCATTGAGCTGGTGTTGAGGGACAATGTGCTGAAGCGAATTGTGATTCCGCAGGGAAAGGTCACCGAAATTGGCGAAATCAAGTATGCTGACGGCGATGATGTCGGCTATGAGACAACAGTAACGTGCTTCCCTGACACAGAATCCAACACGCACTACGAATACATTGTCAAACCAAAGGCGGAAGGTGATCATTAATGCTTAAAGGCAAGACAAAGACAGGATTTGAGTACGAGTTTGATGAAAATCTTTTCAAGGACTATGAGCTGGTCGAGCTGCTGGCAGAGGTGGATGATAATCCGCTCGTTCTGCCGCAGATCTTCAAAAAGCTTATCGGTGACCGCGTAAAGGATTTGAAAGATCATGTCAGAGACGAGAATGGAGTGGTTGACATCGAGAAGATGGTGGCCGAGTTCGAAGACATCATTTCCACACAGGCCACCTTAAAAAAATAGTATTCCTTGCCGCTGCCATTAACACAGATGAGGATGCGCTGATATGCGACCTGGCTGAAACGTATGGCATTTACAATTACAGACAGCTACCTGCAGACCGGGTAGCTGTTTTTTGCTATGGGCTAAGAGACGATTCGCGAATAAAAATGGCAATGGCTGACATGCGATATACGCTTGATACGCTTTTGTCTGCGGGCATTTTAGACAGGTTAAGCATTCTCATCTGGCAAAAGACGGAAGACGCTCAGCAAAACCGCAACAAGCCTGTCAGCTTGACTGATATACTGACAGGAAATGCCGAAGAAAGCGTCGGATTGTCATTTGCCAGCGGTGAGGAATTTGAAAAGGAACGCAACAGAATTTTGAAAGGGGTGGAAGCTGATGGCGATTGAGCTCGGCAAAGCTTATGTGCAAATCATGCCCTCTGCTAAAGGAATTTCAAGCGGAATCACAAATCAAGTTGTCCCCGCAGCCGATGCAGCTGGCCATACTGGTGGATTGCACTTAGGCAAAAGGCTAGCAGCAGTTGCTTCTGCCGCAATCGCGGCTGCAGGCATCGGTAAGGCAATTGCAGCTTCG
>NZ_DAIUCE010000113.1:4064-5151 GCF_036846325.1 Ligilactobacillus sp.
TTGAAGAAGGCGGCAAGCTGCAACAGTCAATCGGCGGTGTAGAGACGTTGTTCAAGAGTTCGGCAGGCATGGTTAAGCGGTATGCGCAGGAAGCGTATCGGACAACCGGCGTGTCGGCTAACTCATACATGGAAAACGTAACCAGTTTTGCAGCAGCCCTTGTGTCATCGTGTGGCGGCAAGACCAAAGCCGCCGCAAAGCTGGCTAACACAGCCATGACTGACATGGGCGATAATGCCAATAAAATGGGCACTGACATGGAACTGATCCAGGAGACGTATCAGTCTCTTGCCCGTGGCAACTATGACATGCTGGACAACTTGAAACTCGGCTACGGTGGCACTAAATCCGAAATGGAACGTCTGATGAAGGACGCTGAAAAGCTGACGGGGGAACACTACACCGTCGGCGATTTTGGCGATACCGTCAAGGCGATTCATGCGGTTCAGGAACATCTTAAGATTACGGGTACAACGGCCAAGGAAGCCTCAACTACGCTTCAGGGGTCGTGCAACTCGATGAAGGCTTCGTTTCAGGATGTTCTTGGTAATTTATCTGACGGCGAGTTAGACATAACTCCGTCGCTGAACGCGCTGGCGAAGACCACATCAACGTTCTTCTTTGGCAATTTTGTACCAATGCTAGGACGGTTGATTTCGACGTTACCGAGCGCTCTTTCGACATTTATACAGGCTGCCGTTCCGGAAGTGAAAAAGGGACTTCAGGGAATGTTCTCGAATCTTGGCATTGACGCCCGTAATAAACACAATCAAGACCTGCATAAACAATCTTGATTTCAGCGGCTTGAAATCACTGGCTTCTGCTGTACTTCCGGCAGTTCAGACAGGGTTTGAAACATTTGCAAGCGTCGCATTGCCGGCAGTCAGTCCGCTGATCAAAGCAGTAACCAGCCTTTGGAACGCTTGTCAGCCGCTGCTTAAAACAATCGCTGGTGCACTGACCCCGGCTTTTAAAGTTCTGGGTGCATTCCTTGGCGGTGTTTTCAAAGGCGTTCTCAGTACAATCACGTTTGCAGTCAATGCCGTTAAAGTTGCCATTCAGGTGTTGACGCCGATTGTCAATGTCG
>NZ_DAIUCE010000114.1:0-4987 GCF_036846325.1 Ligilactobacillus sp.
AAAATAGTTTGTTTAAACTAAACTGATTTATAGTGTATAATATGTTATTAGTGGCCTTGAAACCACTTTTGCACAGTCGATTATATTATATTACTACAATTTACTGCAAGCAATCACATTCTTGGTGAATACGCATAGCTGATAACATCAGCCAAGCAAAAACAGGTAAGGAATCATATGAAAGTAATTAAAAATTATCTCTATAATGCCGGATACCAGCTTTTGGCTGTTTTATTGCCGTTAATAACTGCTCCCTACGTTTCGCGCGTAATCGGAGCACACGGTATCGGCATCAACACCGCAACGAACTCGACGATTCAATACTTCATCCTTTTTGGTTCAATTGGCATTGCCATGTACGGCAATCGCGAAATTGCATACCACAGATCAGACAGGCAGAAAATGAGCAAGATTTTCTGGGAAATCCAAATGCTCAAGTTCATCATGATGACCCTGTCATACGGGGCATTCCTTATATATTTAGCATTCTGTCCAGTATACAAGGTGTACATGCTGATTCAGTCCATCAACCTGATAGCTGCAGCTCTTGACATCTCCTGGCTTTACATGGGACTTGAAGATTTCAAGAAGACTGTCCTGAAAAATACAATGGTGAAGCTTGCATCAGCGGCAATGATCTTCATGTTCGTGAGAGATGCAGGAGACACCTGGGTGTACATCTTCGTGCTGGCCATTTCCGTTCTCGGCGGCAACCTCACGCTCTGGCCGTACATCAGAAGAACACTGGTCAAGGTGAATTTAAGGGAACTGCATCCGTTCAGACACTTCAAGCCTACAATAGCTTTATTCATCCCACAAATTGCCATCCAGATTTATCTGGTCTTGAACAAGACCATGCTCTGGGCAATGGTCAGCAGTGATGTTGCCGGTTTCTATGACAGGTCAGACACGCTTGTCAAGCTTGTTCTCACAATCGTCACGGCAACTGGCACAGTCATGCTCCCCCACGTTGCCCATGCCTTCCACGAAGGAGACGTCAAGGCCGTCAATGACATGACCGCTGATTCGTTTGACTTTGTCTCATGTATCGCAATCCCGATGTTCGCCGGTCTGGCAGCCATCGGACAAAAACTCGCACCGTTGTTCTTCGGCCCTCAGTTCAAGCCTGTCGGCATGGCCGTCTGCCTTGAAGCCGTCGTCATCGTCCTGATCGGCTGGAGCAACGTTGTCGGTCAGCAATACCTCCTGCCAACGGACAAGATCAAGGTTTACACGGGGTCAGTTGTTTCCGGTGCCATAGTCAACCTGATTCTCAATCTTCCCTTCATCTACCTCTGGGGGCTTCACGGTGCCATCATGGCCACTGTCTCATCTGAAATCGTGGTCACTGGATATCAGCTGTGGCATGTCAGAAAGGAACTTGACCTGAGAAAAATGTTCCACAACGTTCCGAAGTACGCACTTGCGGGAGTCGTGATGTTTATTGTGGTCAACAGGATCTGCGTTACTTCATCACCTCAGACAACACTACAGAACATAATCATGATAGCATTGGAAATTGCAGCAGGGGTGGCAACGTACGCTTTCGGACTGCTATTACTGAGACCAACCATATTGTTCAAGTTAAAGGACATCATAACTAAAGTTAGGAGTAAGTAACATGGAGCCTATATCATTTGAAAAAACATATCAATCTTCACTAGGTATAAAAATAAGGAACCGGCTACGATGGATACCTGAAGCAAGCTATCTTCTCGCCTTTTTCTTGTACATTACAGGGCAGTTCATCCAAGGCACCATGCTGGCTAAGCTGATTCCCGGAACAATCACATATCACATTCAGATGCTTGCCGCCTTTATGGTAATTGCGAAAGCATTATTATTTGACAGGCACTCCGTTAAGGACTGGTCAATTATATTCCTGTTGGGCACTGTCCTTTGGGCAAGTGGAAACAATGCAGTACTACTTGAAATATTCTATTACTACATCTTCATAATATCCGCCCAGGATGTTGATTTCTCTAAGATTGCCAAAGTGTTCTTCATAACTGTATCTTCAGCTTTGTTGGTAACTTTTGTACTGGCTAAATTCAGAATAATACACGGGCTGGCCTATTCCCGTCCCAATGGTGCCATGCGCTATGCACTGGGCACCATCTATCCGTCTGATCTCGCTGCGAGGTGCTTCTGCCTAATGCTGGCATATGTCATCATCAAGAACTTCAAGCTGTGTTTCCCGGAATATCTTGGAATGGTGGCAGTAACCATAACAACGTATGTCGTCACGGATACAAAAGTTGACTTCATCTTGATGACGCTTCTTATCCTGGCATCTGTTTTTTACAAGCAGACCGTTTCCATTCTTAAATTGCTTACTTCCAAGGGAATTGCATTGATACTTGGAACAGCTGTCACAGCAATTATTTTATCAACGTACTTCTATACGCCGAAGAACCCCGTTCTTTCAATGATAGACAGAGCTCTGTCCGGAAGGCTTCACTACTCTCACATGGCGTTCAAGAACTACAATGTGACTTCACTGGGTCAGTATATAGATCAACACGGTTTCGGCGGGGGTACAAAGGCTGTACTGAATTATTTTTACATTGACTGTTCATATATAAGGGTTTTAATGATGTTCGGCTGCATCACCTTTATAATCATGGTAATCTTTCTGCTGTACCTGTCATATAATTTCATGAACAAACAGGTCTATGCCTTGGAAGTTGCCTTGATTTTCATTGCATTAAGTGCCTTGATTGACCAGCACATGTGGGAACTTTCGTTTAACATCATTTTTCTTGCGACCTTTGCAGACTTGAATAAATTCAAGAACCCTAGATATAATTTATCTTTTTCATGATGTCAACCACCATCGACCAAAGTCAATGGTTTGTGGTTCAGACGCCCATATATTGAGTGTCTGAACTATAATTTGCATATACGGACAGTTTACCCAAACATCCGTAGTTGTTTAAACAGTGATTGTCTAATTGCAAACGCCTTTTACATTTCTGAGCTGCCATAGGGCCATAGAAATAGAGGCTGAAAAAAATCTGACTCAATCAAAAGCCTCGGATGATTTTTTCATCCGGGCTTTTGGTGTATGCAACGTTAAATGTGGGTTTTGACCATAAGCCTGTCCTGCACATTGCTTGAGCAGACAATGCGTAATTATGTATTTTAAAAAAGCAAGTTTTCATGTATCAAAACTGAACAAAATCAGTTAATCTACAACGCATTTAATTTAATCCAAGAGGGAAGCTGGTCTTTTTCGGCTAAGCACAAATTAAAGATCATTGTATTTATGAAGCGAATTTTTTCGTTTTACAGTTGTTCATCTTCAATACAGTCTATTATTTCTAATTTAAACATTAATATTCACATTATTTCTACAATTAAACCCAAAAAAACAATTAATTGTCATCACTTTTGAAACATGCCAGCCATAAATTTTGCGTATACTGAAAATAAGAGAAAGGCGAGGTGTAACAGATATGAAACACAGTATAGAACTTAAAAAAACAATTTTAGTTTCAATGGTCACTCTAGGATTCCTCGGGGTAGTAACTTCAGGAATCATCAGGTGTAATGACAACGATCTGGGCATAAAAACTGTGCAAGCATCATCTGTTCGCCAAGGACAACAGTACATCAACGGCCATTGGTATCTTTTTGACAATAAAGGTCATTACAAGACAGGCTTTCAGTGGATCGCAAACCAAAGGAAGACTGTCTACTACAACTCACGTGGCGAGATGCAGTATGGTCAGCAGAAAATCGGCGGTCACTGGTATCTCTTTGACAACGGCTCAGGTGCCATGAAGACTGGTCTGCAGTACATCGCAAATCAGCGCAAGACGGTTTACTACAATTCCCGTGGTGAGATGCAATATGGCTATCAGACAGTCAACGGTCATCACTACTACTTCAACACGAGTTCAGGGGCATTGGAGCCGCTTCCTTCAACAGGAAGTCCAAGAACTACACAAAACAGGCAGTACGGATTCACCCTTAATGGTCACAATTACGCAATCAAGTCATTCAGCGGAACCGGAACAGTTCCTGCCGACAGTTACGTCTATGCCTGGACATCACTTAGAAACTACTACTTATTTGAATATTACGGCAGTGCACACAAAGAGCTTGCATCTCTTCACGTTGGCAGTCCCGTTGTAATCAACGGCCAGACCCTTCACGTAAGGGAAATCATCACAAATGTTTCAAATAACGGCAATGCATATGATCTTGTCGCAAGAAAGATGCAGCAGTACAAGGCCGGCTGGCAGACGTGCGAATATGCGGCATATGGATCCACATTACGTCTCTGGTTTGCAAATTAACTGATTCAACAAAAAGCATCTCCTCCAACTCGGGGGAGATGCTTTTTTCATCTGTCAACATGAACGCCTTCACGCTCAATCTGCAGGATTCGATATTCATCTTTCAAACCGGCTTTTTTGCCCAGGTCAATATATTCATCAACTCTGTCATGCGGCAAAAAGCTCATGACCGTCGGGCCGGCACCGCTGAGATACGTGGCCATTGCGCCTGTCTTATGTCCGATTTTCCTTAGAATCGGAAGATGCGGCACAAGCTTTTCCCGATAGGTTTCGTGATAACGGTCGCTTTCAATCATCTTGCCCGCAGTCTTCATATCACCGGCAACAAGTGATGCAACCAAGACGTTGCCGATGCTTCCGGCCGCAACGGCTTCAGAAAACGGAAACTTTGCCGGCAGGACGTTGCGTGCGTCAGCCGTGGCCAGATTATATGCAGGAATATACGCAACCATCGTCAGATCAGGAAATTTGAGCCTGATGCTTGAAACACTGCCGTCGACCATCGTTGAAACGACGAAATCACCGTATAATGCCGGAGCCACGTTGTCCGGATGACCTTCCAGCTCGGCGGCTTTCTGGAGAATCTGCTCATCTGTCAGATTCATCCTTCCGATTTCATTTGCCATTACAATGCCTGCAATCAGTGCCGACGAACTGCTCCCCAGTCCGTGCGCCAGCGGAAT
>NZ_DAIUCE010000115.1:0-4880 GCF_036846325.1 Ligilactobacillus sp.
GCTTCAACTCTACACTCTGCCGATCTTTCTGACAGCCAGATCTAGATCCAGGCCGCCAAGTCCGGCATATGTCTTCATCAGAAAACTCACTGGTACTCTCTTCACAAGTTCACTGCTTGAAACATCATAGTACCACTGATAGTAAGCGTAAAACTCGCCGATCCACCTCGGCATGAATCCCTCAAGCGTCCTGCCGTTTCTTAGTTCAAATTCCTCCGTTCTGCAGAAATAATCCCAGAGTGTGCGGGCATCCATCGTGTTGACATAAGCCTGCGACTCGTCAATGCTCCTTCTGGTCCTGCCGGACATGTAGGCGTTGATGAAATCCACCGTGTCTTTTCCCGGATAATCCTGTGCCACCAGGTCAAAGAGCTTTCCCTGATTTTCAACGACGTCGTCCAAATATTCTTCCTGATAAGCCGACATTTCAAATCCCCCCATCGGTGTTCCTGACGCATTTGCAATGCTTATTGCATCCTAGTGGACTTTCTCTTGAAAAGCATGCGAAATTATGTCGATTGTTTGCAAAATGTATTCGTGAACTACACTATATGTATATTTTAACATTGTGATGCAACAATAATTGAATTGATTTTTCCGCACCCCAAGTCATTCACTGGCAAGGCCAGACAGACTCCTTTCCGACGTCCATCCATGTCATCTTGGCTGGAAAACAAAAAAGGCCATCCCTCTCAGGATGACCATATTTGTGATTTGTCTGTCTTTTCGACTGAAATCAGAGTCGCCTGGAATCAGCCGGTGTCTTCGACCGTAATTCAGCGTGCTGCCACGCATAAAGCCATAAAGTCTGAGGCAGTTTCATTTCATGCAATCAGTTTCCAGCCGTCTTGCCGTTCGGATAGATCTGCCTCATCCTGCTGTCGGGAAAGCGTTCATCAAGCAGGCGCTCAATGCCGTTTGAAGCTTCCCTGTGGTGAGCACGGGCGTTGCAGCGCGCAAGGGCCATTGTGGAAACACAGATGTCAGCAGACATGAAGACGACAAGACACCAGGTGATGATCTTTCCCGCCTTCATCGGAATCCGCTCAATCAGATTTGAAAACAGCGGATAGAGCTTCTTCAGCCAGACGACCGCTGCAATCCCCCAGAAAAAGCAGAACAGAAGGTTGATTCTTCCGCCGAGGTTGAACGGAATCCCCCGGTAGTCCCAGAAGATCTTTCCGAAGAAGATTTCCGTGAACATGCTGCAGATGTACTCGTAGGCACCGCCGATGAAGGTTCCGAAGATGAAGACGAAACTGTCCGAGCGGTCGCGGTAATTATACAGAATGTAAGTTGCCATGGCAATCGCAAGCCCCCAGACAATGCTGAATGGTCCCCAGACGAGACTGCTTCTGCTCATCCAGACACCGGCCGTTGCACGGCAGAACAGCGTTTCCACAACGTCACCAATGAAGGCGCCTATGATGAACAGCAGCGCCAGCTTGTAGAAGCTGCACCCTTCGGCAAAGACATCTGACTTCGACCTGGCCCTGTATTTTGACCTGTCGACTTCGTACGCATGCTCGACCCTGGATTCCAGATGATTGTACAAAAACACCCTGATACGGTTCGTGAGCGCCCCGAGTCTGCGGTTGACCGCAACGATTCTCGGCATCTCCCGTGCGGCATGATGCAAGATGACATATGTCCCGACTGCATCGATGACGAGAAGCACGAGGAAGATCCAGAGCGTGACATGAAGGATTGCGACTGGAACAAGGTGGATGACGAACAGCGCCAGACCGTTGACGTATCTGATTGCAAGAACGCCCAAAACACCCCACAGCGCCGAATACTGCGGACAGATGTAACCGTCGAAGTTCCAGCGCTTGTCTGAATAGTCCCACCACTTGCCCTGCCCGACCAGTTCAAGCAGATGCCCGGTGAACCACTCAGCCACCGTCGCAACAATCATGCACCCGAGAAACAGGAAGACCATCCTGTTTTCCAGTTCATACAGAAACAAAGTCATGAAGACACCGGTGAATCCGTAAATCGTACAAAGCGGTCCGGTCAGAAAGCCGCGGTTGACCATGCGCCGTTTTCTTGCGGTCGTAACCGCCGTCTCCATGACCCAGCCCAGAAACGAGTAGAAAAAGAACAGCTCCAGGCAGTCATAAAATGTATAGTTCATCTGAAAATTCCTTTCTATCTGTCATCGCCCCTGCCGATGAACGGCAGCAGCACCAAAATAATGATCATGACAGTAATGTACTTCATATGTGTCACCTCTCCCCTTGTCACATGTGCATTCCCGCTAAATGCAGAGCAATCGGCACCGCTGATGATTCAAGCACATGCTGATGAAACATCTGTCATACATTTTACCGCAAAGACAGACGTTATAAAACGAATAATCCAAAAAATGCAGAGTCATTCCACGCAAAAGTGCATAAAAAAACGGACAGTCAAAAGACTGTCCGAATGGGCTTCTATAACGCAGCTACCCCGCGAGCCTCACAACCCTCTAGGCATGTCTTCGTTATAGCATAATTTTGGATATTGTAAAGCCCTTGGGCAAATATTTCAATATATGCTGACCTGCCATTGACGTAAGCCGCGTCAGTCAGACGAACCTCCGAATTCCTTCTTAATCACTTCTTCAAGTGTCCCGTTCTTCGCAAGTTCAGCGGCATCAATCATCTTGAAATGATTGTTTCCTCCCGACTGCTTCATCTTCTCATCAAAGCCGAAGATGTAGTTGACGGCTATCCTGTAAATTATTCTGGTAGGTGCAAGGCCGTAAACCTGATGATCAAGAATATGCCTTATGCGCTCATTGTCATCAGGATAAATCTTCTTCATTTCCTCGCTTCTGAACAGACGCTTTACGATTTCCGTGATGTAAAGCCCGGACTTCATGTACAGATCGGCAAACGTTCTGTTCCTAAACGTCTTATGTGATTCACCGCTTTTTCAGAACGGAATTTTCAAATCTCTGACGGGCTTTTCTGCATCCTGCACCCGCAGCCCGCTGTCTTTTGGCTGTTTCTGAATGAAGTCGGCGATGTCCTGTGCGTTGTTGTCGCAGAATTTCTTGCCTTGCGCTTCCAGTGCCTTCTTCAGTCCTGCCGTGTCGGTCATGTCGAACTTTCCCACGGGCTCCCCGCCGTCGGTGACGGTCACTGGTCTGTTTCCCGCCAGTTCACTGATGAGAAATTCCATCTGACCGTACGTTCCCCGCAGGTCATGATAGAAGTCTTCGTCGGGCTTTCCATCGTGTTTCCCGCTGATGAATGCTCCAAGTTCTTCTGTGATTCTCAGTGCCTTCCGCACCTCTTCTCTTGTTTCGAGCAGCTTTTTCAGCGGCATGCCGTTGAATGTCCGCAGAAGGTATGCCAGATTCTGCTGTGAATCAATTTCTTCGAATTCCATATCACCTGTCCACCTTTCCGTTATTTCCGATGACTTCAAGACTGTATCTGCCAATCAGGCCGAATTTTCGTGCGGTTTTCAGCGTGTCCTCGACCGTCTGCCCGCATATCACTTCGGGTGCATGATAGTATCTTTCTTCTTCGGGCGTGTTCCGTTTGTATATTTCAATCAGTTTTTCCGTCAGTTCCGCCGTTTCCGTCCCGTCAAACTCTCCGATGCATTTCCCGTCGGCGTGAACGTTATACCTTCTTTCGCGCAGGGCTTTAAGACATGAGTTGAGAATCAAAAGCTCCCCGTCCGCCATTCTGGAGAAGATTGACCTTCTGTCATCGAATTCACCGTCTTCATCCGGTTCGGTGATTGTGTCGAACACCCTCTGGATCGTACCGATAAGCTCATCTGTCTTCTCATAGCAGTTCATCAGCGTGCCGTAATCACACTGACTGAGTGTTTCCTGCGTGATTTTCTGCTGTTCTTCAAATGTTCTCTCCGTCATTTTTTCCTCAACTTCCTTTATTGCCACAGACATTTTGTGAAATTCTTCGTGCATTTTAATCTGCTTTATTCGGAAATAGATAACTATACTCTTCAATCGTGGCAAACTTTTGACGCTTTGCGAAAAAATCAAAGCTAAGTTTTTCGGATTCAATAATGGCTTCAGCACCTCTTACTATTCCTAATTCTGACGGCGGAAATTCGCAAAGTATTTCATAATAATCTTCCAGCTCAACCAAATAACAGGCTGATTTCTTCATTCGCTTCAATCCCTCCTAAAATTTATTCACTGTGCCGACAATTGTACCTTTTATACACTCACATCCATTGATGAGTTGGTAGATATTAAACTTGACTATTTTATATTCCACAACCGTACCCGTCGTTGGGAGTCCCTTTCTCGGTTCAATAACAACTTCTGTTCCAATAATTTTCCCGGCATTTGACGGGTTGAACTCGTGAAGTGTTGTATATTCATCTCCAGCTAACAAGACACGTGCTAGCCCTACATATTCTTCATTCATTTTTCATCCTCCTCATACCATTGAGGTAAGTAGCAACCTGGCCTCGTCGAGATAAACGCTAACTGCTCCTGCTCGGTTTAACTTTGGAACCATGATATTGCGTTGTACATGTTTATTTGGCCAAACAAATCTACTGTGCCAATGATTTTGCCACAAACTTCAATACATCTATAGCCAAAATGAATCCCTCTGTTGACCGCCTCTCTCTTGGACGTAGGACCGTCGATTGTCCCAACAAAACATTTATCGTCTATCTTGACGACCACTATAGTTTCCTTTAGCGTTTTAGGCTTTATAAAAGTTGGGGCTTTGCAAAGTTTTCGTCTCCTTCACTCGGAGATAGGTAATTATCCGACGCATCAAAAAACACCATCACAACGGCATTTTCATCCTGTCCAAGCTGCCCGGAACCCGGGCGAGACGTACCTGAATGGAACAGCACCGCCCAACCTGACGGCAGTACATCGTACCAATGCATCGAAC
>NZ_DAIUCE010000116.1:0-4375 GCF_036846325.1 Ligilactobacillus sp.
AAGCTGCTCAAGGAAAAGGCAATTGAAATCAAGCAGCGCATCGAACAGCTGCTCAGGACTGCCTCGCAGGGAAAAATCATGCGCGAAGGGCTGGCGACGGCGCTTGTCGGACGTCCGAATGTCGGCAAGTCAAGTCTTTTGAACCATCTTTTGCATGAAGACAAGGCTATCGTGACTGACGTTGCGGGCACGACGCGCGACGTGATCGAAGAATACGTCAACGTGTCAGGCGTCCCGTTGAAGCTGATCGATACGGCCGGCATCAGAGAAACGGACGACAAGGTTGAAAAAATCGGGGTCGAACGTTCGAAGAAGGCCATCGAGCAGTCCGATCTGGTTTTGCTGGTGTTAAATGCAGCGGAAAGTCTGACAAAAGAAGATCTTGAACTGATCAGACTGACCAATGACAAAAAGCGAATAATCATTTTGAACAAAACGGACCTTGAAGAAAAGCTCGATCGCAAAGAACTGGCAAAAATTTCGGGAAATGCACCGGTTTACGCAACGTCGATCTTGAAAAATGAGGGTGTGGAGGCCTTGGAAGAGGCAATTTCCAAGCTGTTCTTCAACGGAATCGAAAATTCTCAGTCAACGGTAATGGTAACGAACGCTCGACATATCGCACTGCTTAAGAAAGCACAGAATTCGCTTGATTCCGTTCTTGAAGGAATCAGTTCGGGGATGCCGGTCGATCTGGTGCAGATCGACATGACGGAAGCCTGGAATCTTTTGGGCGAAATTACCGGTGACAGTTATGAAGATGAACTCCTGGACCAGCTGTTCAGCCAGTTCTGTTTGGGAAAGTAGGTTAGAAAATGCAATTTGGAAACAAGTATAAGGCTGATGACTATGACGTCATCGTCGTCGGTGCGGGGCATGCAGGATGTGAAGCAGCCCTTGCGGCAAGTCGGATGGGGAACAAGACCCTCTTGATCACGATCAATCTTGAAATGGTGGCATTCATGCCATGCAATCCGGCCGTCGGCGGACCGGCCAAGGGCATCGTCGTTCGTGAAGTCGATGCCTTGGGCGGCGAAATGGGACGCAACACGGACAAGACATACATTCAAATGAGAATGCTGAACACGGGCAAGGGACCGGCCGTCAGAGCGCTGCGCGCGCAGGCCGACAAGCGCCGGTATTCGATTGAAATGAAGCACACGCTTGAAAAAGAGCCTAATTTGACGCTGCGCCAGGGCATCGTTGACGACCTGATCGTTGAAGAAGGAAAGATCAAGGGCGTCGTGACAAATACAGGGGCCTGCTACGGAGCAAAAGCGGTCGTTTTGACGACCGGAACGGCTGCACGCGGCAGGATCATCATTGGCGAATTGATGTATTCGTCCGGTCCCAACAATACACAACCGGCAATCAAGCTGTCGGAAAATCTCGAACGTCTCGGATTCAAGCTCAAGCGCTTCAAGACCGGTACTCCGCCGCGAGTTGACGGGAATACGATTGACTATGCCAAAACGGAAGAACAGCCCGGTGATTCAACGCCGCATCTCTTCAGTTACGAAAGCAGGGATGAAGACTATCTTGATGTCAAAAACCAGCTTTCCTGCTGGCTGACCTACACGAACGAAAAGACCCACAAGCTGATCAGGGACAACCTTGACCGTGCCCCGATGTACACCGGAGCCATCGAAGGGGTCGGTCCGCGCTACTGTCCGTCAATTGAAACGAAAATTGTCCGTTTTGCAGACAAGTCCCGTCACCAGCTCTTCGTTGAACCGGAAGGCCGCAACACAGATGAATATTACGTCCAGGGTCTGTCGACTTCCATGCCTGAAGAGATTCAGCTCAAGATGGTGCATTCGATTGAAGGTCTGGAACATGCCGAAATGATGCGTCCGGGATATGCAATCGAATATGACGTGGTGGAACCTTATCAGTTGCGGCCGACGCTTGAGACAAAGCTCGTTCGCGGACTTTACACCGCAGGTCAGACGAACGGAACTTCAGGCTATGAGGAAGCGGCCGGACAGGGCATTCTGGCCGGAATCAACGCCGGACGTCATGCGCTCGGAAAAGAGGAAATCGTCCTGAAGAGAAGCGATGCCTACATCGGCGTGATGGTTGATGATCTCGTGACCAAGGGGACGAACGAGCCGTATCGTCTTCTGACGAGCCGTGCCGAATACCGTCTGATTCTGCGCCATGACAACGCCGACCTTCGCCTGACTGAACTCGGCCATGAAATCGGCCTGATTTCGGATGAGCGCTATGAAAGGTTTCTTGAGAAGAAGCGTGCCATCAGGGAGGAAGAGAAAAGGCTTGAATCAGTCCGCATCAAGCCCGGAAAAGAGGTTGACGCATACCTTGTGGAACATGGCGACCGTCCTTTGAAGGACAGCGTTCTGGCAAGCGATTTTCTGCGCCGGCCGTATGTCACGTACGCTGATTTGCTGCATTTCATACCGGCACCTGAAAATACTTTGGATCGCCACGTGATCGAGCAGATTGAGATTCAGTACAAGTATTCAGGCTACATCAAGAAGGAATATGAGCAGATTGAAAAGCTCAAGCGCATGGAGGCAAAGAAGATTCCAGACCGCATTGACTACAGCGCAATCGAGGGCCTTGCGACGGAAGCCGTGCAGAAGCTGACCAGGATTCAGCCTGAAACGCTTGCCCAGGCCAGCCGCATCAGTGGCGTCAATCCGGCCGATCTGGCAATTCTCGCGGTGTATATCGAACAGGGAAGAATTGCCAGAAGGTAAGTTTATTGAATAAAGTCAAGTAAGAAGGAAAGCTTCACGTGTTTTTTCAGCACGTGAAGCTTTTTTGGGGCTTTTCGCATGATGTTTGAGTGAGATTGAGTTTGAGAGGCGACACATTAGATAACTGTTAAAATGTGAAAGAATGCATATGCGTTTGGAGTTTTATTTAGCTAGGTTTGGGGTCACCTATCCTATTTTTTAACATCAAAAAATAATTTGTTTTTAAAAAAATTAAAAAAAGATGTTAATTTGTGTTGACAAAAAAACTTAGTGCTATAAAATAAAACCGATCCAAGTGAAGGGGGTAAAAATATGAAGATTGAAATCAAAAAGGTTGAAAAGGCCGAAACAACATGTCATGTAGATCAGCACTGCTAGCAGACAATATGGTTTTATGTGACACAAATATGTACTCTGAATTCTTCTAAAAGGAATTTAGGGTATTTTTATTTTGGTGTGAGGTTATGGATATGATAAAAATAAACCCTTTATTTCCTGTATATATTGAAGAAAATACTTTAAGAATGGGTAATTTACCAGCTACAGGAAAGATTGTTAAAAACATAGATAATAACATTATTGATATGATAAAAATGACTATCGACATGCCACAAAAAAAGGAGTCTTTAGAGAATTTTCTACAAAACAGAGGTATATCAAAAAGAGATAGTGTCGATATTATTAATCAATTGATAGAAGAAGATATCTTAGTTACGTGTGATAGGATGAATGTAGATGATAGACAGGAGTTGTTTTTTTCAATGTTTAATTCAAAAAAATCCTTTTCATATAGTAAGATGTTGTCTGACGCTAATATTATGATTATAGGATTAGGTGCTATAGGGTGTTCTATAGCGAACATATTATGCAGAGTAGGTGTTAATTCTTTTGTATTAATCGATGATGACGTTGTAGAAGAATCAAATCTGAAACGGCAAAATCTATATTTTAAAGACGACGTTGGAGAATTGAAGACAGAATCTGCCAAAGCGTGTCTTCTAAACATTAAAGACACTGTGGATGTCAAAGAAGTGAACTCGGATGTGTTGGATGTTTTATCATTTGAAAAATATAACCCGGATATTGTCATTTGTACTGCAGATTCTCCTGTTAGATTAGTACGTGAACACGTCAACAAAATATGTGTTAGAGAAAGTATACCATTAATTTTCGCCGGCTTTTCTGAATACCTTGGTGTAGTTGGTCCGCTAATGATTCCAAGAAAAACTCCTTGTTGGAATTGTATACAGGGACAGTTAGGAATTTTACCTAGAGATATAAATTCTCATAGAGTAATGCCTTCATTTGGAGGATTGTGCGAACTGATAGGTGCATTTACAGCAACTGAAATAGTTAAATATTTAACAGGTTTTAGCAATGTAGAAATTATTGGCAAAGAACTCATAATTGACATAGTGTCATTAAAAACAAGTTTTGTTTCTTGGAAAAAAGATGAAACATGTAAGATATGTTCAGGGGTGGTCAAGTGAACGATTATTCTTATATATCGATTATTTCATCTGAACATGAAGGTAACATACTTTTGTCAAATGGTGAAGATACTGTAGAAGTACCTGAAATTGGCGGCAAAATCATTGAGAAAATACAATATTTAAATGAAACAAATCAAGTTGATAAGGAAATTTATAAAG
>NZ_DAIUCE010000117.1:0-4334 GCF_036846325.1 Ligilactobacillus sp.
ACGCTATCCATGCAAAAACAACCCCTGTCATTTCCATTATCAAATTATAATTATGCCATCTGTGTCAATTGTAACATCTTTAAGCGCTTTCATCACCATCATTTCAGACTTTTTATGATAAATGGTCCGTAATGATCAGATTTACGATGCTCAAAACGATTGCAATCATAATCGCTGACGTAAAACTCGAAAACTGAAACAGGTCGCCCATCACGACAGAAGTCAGTTCCAACATCAGCCCATTGATGATCAGATAGAAAATTCCCAACGTCACGACCGTAATCGGCAAAGACAAGACCAGCAGGATCGGCTTGACCGACATATTAAGCAATCCCAGGATAATTGCCGCTAAAAAAGCGGTCGGAACGTTTGCGACATGCAAGGCATTTGGAAAAAATCCTGCCGTTGCTAAAAATACCAGTGCATTTACCAGACACCGTTGCCAAAACCCCATTATTTATCGTCCTTTCTTTCCTTAACGTCTCTTTCCCTGGCATCCGTCACAATTTTTCTCCCCTGCTCCTGCGACCGACCGGATCGGGAACTGCCTGACCTGTTTTTCCCGACGAACAGATCCTTCAACAGCGTAAAAACGTCATTATACTGTTCCGGTTTCTTAGGCATCACCAACGCTAAAATCAAATATGCCAGAATAACCACGTAAACCATTGGCGGGAAAAATTCCGCAATCATTGCAATTGCCAGGAAAATTCCCCTGACGATCCACGGATTGACGTTGAAATATTCAGCAAAGCCCGTGCATACTCCGCAGATCAGGCCATGATTCGATCGATATAATTTCTTTTTCACTTCTCTACCTCGCTTACTTTGTTTTCACTGAACTTCGGCAGCGTTACCATGAATTCAGTCCAGGAATTAGGCACGCTCGTCACGTCAATCATCCCTGAAAGAGAGTCCACGTATTCCTTGACGATTGACAATCCCAGCCCCGTTCCTTCCTGTGAACGTGATTTGTCGCCGCGATAGAATCTTTCGAAAATCCTTCCGAGATCTTCATGCTTGATGCCCTGACCGGTATCCCTGATCAAAAAGCACCATTCATTTTCAAAGATTACGGCAGAAACTTCAATTGATCCGCCTTTTTTATTATAGCGTACTGCATTTTGCATGAGATTGGAAATAATGTGCTGCAGTTTTCTTTCATCGCAGACGATTTCGACATCAGACGCAATCTTGTCAGTGAAACTGATTTTCTTCTCGCTGATTGCCGGACCAAACTGTTGTAAAATCCGCTCGACAAATTTTCTGAGCCTGATTTTGACGAAAGTATCTCCTTTTGACGCATCGATTTTCGATAAGGACAAAATATCATTAATTAAATCCGTAAGCTGTTTGCTTTGTTCAAGAATGATCCTGACAAATTCAGCGGCCGTTTCCCTGTCATCCAGTGCACCTTCAAGCAGAGTTTCGCTGAATCCCCTGATTGCAGTAACAGGCGTTTTCAATTCGTGTCCGACGTTGGCGACGAAATCACGCTGCATCTGAGACACGAGACGCTCGCTCGTGATGTCGTCAAACAGGCACATCACCGAATAATGGTGTCGAGACAGGGGAACATAGATTGCATGAACGTCGTAGTACTTGATTCCGCTTTCTGTTTGATCTTCCCAGATTATATGCTGGTCTTCCTTTGTTTCATAAGCCTTTTGAGTCATGCTGACAAGTTTTGCATCATGAAATACGACATAAAAAGGTCTGCCCTTGGGCTTTGGAGGAAGGACCAGAATTTCTTCCAGAAGATGATTGTAAAGAGTAATTTCCTTATTGCGGTCAAAAACGACAACGCCCGAAGTCATTGATTCCATCAATGACAAATAGTCCCTCGTCTGTTGTTTGAAAAGCTTTAGAAAACGTTTGGAATTACTTTGGACTGCATTGATTGCACGGGCAAGCTCGACATAATCATTTCCCTGTTCCAGCAAAATGTGGCTTGAAGGTTTTTGATTCGTAATTTCAATCAGCTTTTGCGTCAACATGTTCAACGTTTTCATGCGTTCAAGGCGCTGCATGATCTGGAATGCGCATTCAAGAAAAAGACACCAGACCAATGCTCCGAAAATTTTCTCCTTTGTCGTTAAATCTCCGCCTGCAAAAAGTTCAATGGCAATTCCGTTGAATACTCCTGCCAAAAGACATATCAACGCATTGTATCCAAGAATTTTAGCTGCTTTCATTTAGCGTCACCATTGAAACGATAGCCGAATCCTCTGGCGGTCTGAATATAGACAGGGTGTTTGGGATCATCTTCAAGCTTTTCTCTCAGATGGCTGACATGCATGTCAACCATGCGTGTCTGACCAACGTAGTCGTACCCCCAGACGCCGTTCAGAAGCTTTTCTCGACTCAGAACCCTTCCCGGACGCTTGACAAAATAGGCCAGTAATTCAAATTCTTTTGGAGTAAGCTTTACGCGTTCTCCGTTTCTCATAACTGAGACTCTGGCCAGGTCAACGGTAAATCCTGCATATTCATAAAATTCCTTTTCGACCTTGGACGGCTGACTTACGCCAACTTCATCTGATGATGACGTTATCCGGCGGCTGATTGCCTTGATTCTTGCGATAACTTCTCTTGGAGAAAAAGGTTTTGTCAAATAATCGTCCGCTCCAAGTTCAAGTCCGATGATCTTATCGTACTCCTGATCACGAGCAGTTAAAATGATAATCGGCGTTTCGATCCGTTCCTGACGCAAACGCCTCGTTATTTCAATCCCGTCCATTCCGGGAAGCATCAGATCAAGCAAAATGAAATCATATTTCCCGGTTACTGCCATATTATACGCACTGACGCCGTCGGAAACGGTATCGACACCATACCCTGCCTTCTTCAAATTATATTCCAGCAGGGTTACAATTGCCTTTTCATCATCCACGACCAGAATCTTCTTCAAAAAAACACCCTCTAATCAAATAAAATAATCCCTATTTCGTGCGGTGCATCTGCATAAAGCGCACTCTCACAAATCTTAAGCTCACCATCCATCGTTCTAACCAGCAGGTGGCAGTACGCTGAATTCTTCTGCAATGCCTGATACAGTTCATCCGCATTGGCAATCCTGACTTTGTTGCATTCCAGAATCACATCGCCTGGAACCAGTTTCATCTTTGCAGCAGGCGTTCCGCTCTTTACGGCAACAACCCTTGCTCCGTCACTCGTTTCAACATACCAGAACTGACCTTTCCCATCAAATGACGACTGCCTGACAATAAAGATAAGCTCGGTTAAAAACATTACCGCCAATAAAATCAAACTTGATTCGGGAACGAATGCTGCAATTATCGCAAAAAGCAGTCCCATTCCGCATTGCAGCGCTTTTTGCCTCCTGTAATATCTGAGACTCGAAGAAAAGCTCCGCTTGAACGTCTTCACGTTTGCCGCAACCAAAAGCGGCATCAGAAACAACGTAAAATGCACGCCGCTGATTCCCGAAAGCGGCCAGAAGAATGCAGACTGCGTTCCATCCCGTAGCGGGAGCAGCAGAATCAACGGAACAACCGTCATTTCCCTGAAATAATAGCCGACGATTCTGCGACCGCGTTTACCGTTCCTGACTTTAGGCGCAAACCATTCCGTTTCCTTCTCTTTGGAAAGTGCCACCTGAAATCCTGCGCATAATGCTGCCAGGACAAGAATCGCAAACCCGAAATGCTGATTCAGCGTATCTGGCAAAAGAAAGAATTGAACGTCAAACTGCTGGCACAAAAGCGTTATTAATCCAGTTGCCAAAACCGCCGCAAGACTCAAATCAACTGCCTGACCAAAAAGCAGTGCAACGATTCCCAAAGCCTGATACATGACAATGGTTCCTTCAGGAATCGAAACGCCTGAAAGCACCGTGACAATTGCAGCGATGAAGAAAAAACTCAAAGCATGTTTCAGAAAATGGCGTCCTTCATAGAAATCACGATTAATCGCTATCCTGAATGTTTTTCTTTCATATTTGACTCTTGAAAAGTACTGTATCAGCACTGCAATGACAGATGCCAGCAGCAAAGGCTGAATAAAGTACTTCAGAATGCTTTCAAACAAATTCATGCACTTATCCCCTCTTTTGGCGTTTAACTTAATTATAACAAATTAACAACGGCAAATGAAAAAATTAGAGAAAAAAGAAAGGGCGAGCCCTATCGGCATGATTGACTATGAAAATCGAAAAATATTAATGCTGAAAAGGGGCTGTTAATTTCAAATTTCATCCAGGACTTTGTTGTGTATGCAACGTTAAATGTGTGCTTTGACGGCAACCAAGGAATGCCAATTACGGGCTCATGAGCGCTCGGCTCCACACCTTGCCTAATCGGGTTCAGACCAGC
>NZ_DAIUCE010000118.1:0-3194 GCF_036846325.1 Ligilactobacillus sp.
AGGCATTCGTTGATGACATTTCCAAAGCACAGGGTACTAAGACACAGTTCCAACGTGCGTATAAATTCTGAAAGGAGTGGTGAGTGTGATTGTAAGATCACAGGTGGCATTCAGCTATGGTGGGCAGTGTATCGATACCGCAATAGCCGGCTTTACCACACTTGCCGTTTCAGGTCGTGGCAATTTTACAACTGCGGTCAATTCGACTGATTTGGCCAGTGATGGGGCTAAATACCTGAGTTCGCGCATTGAATCGAAGAAGCTGACGGTAAATTTTTTCCTGCAGGCTTCAAGCCTGTCGGATCTGGCTGATAAAACAGGGAAACTTAAGCAGTTTCTGTCCGTCAGGAATACGGAAGTTTCCTTTGCCGATGACGGCTATAGATATACCGGTACTGTAACGTCACTCACGTTTGACGATACCACGCTTCACCCAACAGGGACCATCGAAATTACACTGAGCGATCCATACTGTTATTCTGCGGAGAAGACTATAACGGGAACAGGGACATCTGTAAGCTTGTCCGAGTATGATGACACTGGATTTGCAAATTTGCCAGCAGCAATCGAATTCACGCCAACGGAGGGAATTTCCACATTCCAAATCACTAGCAACCAGGGCAAGCATTTTCTGCTAAATCAGTCAGTTTCAGCCGGCAAGAAAATAGTGATTGACTTTAAAACCCTGACATGTACGGTCAACGGCGCTACGGTATTGTCAAGCGTTTCTCTTAACAGCAACTTTGCTGATTTTAAGATTGACCACAACACTAAGCTGACGTTTAACGCAAATGGCAATTATGCAATTAGATTCGAGGTGAAAAAATTGTGATTTTGTATCAGCTGAACAAAAAACAGGATGTGATTGGGATCGCTTCGTCCGATGTCATCAGTGCAACGCTTGAGGAACAAATCAACACGGCCGGCAGTCTGAAGTTTGCCGTTGCCAGGAAACTGAGTGCGGGGTGTCAGTATGTACTGATACAACGCCCTGGTGCCGATACGTACATGTGCTTCAAGATTCTGACGGAAACACAGGAGGACAACCAGGTTAGCTATACTGCAGTTGAATCTGCATACGATGAACTTGGGTCATACTCATTTATCAAGGACATGCGGCCACAGAACCGCACCGCCAAGGAAATGCTGCAGCAAATCTTGTCGGCAACACGGTTTTCTGTCGGATATGTCGCTGATACCGGCACACAGAGTACGAATTTCTACTACACGACCGTGTTGGCTAGTCTGCAGAGCGTGGTTAACCTGTTTAACCTGGAAATTACATTTGACGTTGTTTTTGATCCGATTGGCAATCAGGTCAAAAGGCGATTAGTTAATCTGTACGCTCAAATGGGATCCAGAACCGGACGACGGTACGAGTACGGCGATAAGCTGCTCAGCGTAACGTGCGAACAGTCCAGTGACACTCTGGTAACTGCGCTGGTAGGCCGTGGGTCCAGTGTGCAGGTCAGCGAAGGTACTGATGGCAGTCCTGACGGGTACAGTCGTAAGATCACGTTTGCTGACGTTGTTTGGAAAAAATCTGCAGGGAATCCGCTCGATAAGCCGGCTGGGCAGGAGTATCTGGAAGACCCTGCTGCTACGGCTATATACGGGTTCTCTGACGGTGCACCACGTATCGGTTTAGTGGAGTTTGACGCAATCACCGACCCTGCGTTGCTCCTGAAAGCCACATATGACAAGTTGCAGGAAATGAAACGGCCTAAAGTGTCATTCAAAGCGTCAGTTACTGACGTCGGTAATCTGTCACTGGGGGATACAGTGGCGATTATCCGCCACGATTTAAAAATTGAGTATTCCACACGCGTGTACAAGGTTACGCATGACCTGCTCAACAGCCAGAACAACACAGTTGAACTGGGGGATGATTTTCAAGCCGCTAGCATAACGTCAACGATCAGCGCAGTTCAAGATACGGTGCAGAGCGCTAAAGAATATTCACAGTCTGCCCTGCAGTCGGCAAACGGTAAGAATACCAATCATTTCGGTACATCGCAGCCACAGTTTGCTGTTGAGGGGGACTTGTGGTACAAGGATCTAGGCAACGGCGAGACTGAAATGTACCAGTACAAAAACGGGAACTGGGAACTGATTACGTCGACGGCAGAGCTGCATAACACGCAGAAGGAAGTTGACCAGGCCATCAAAGATTTCAACGCGCAATTTAAAGAAATCGATGATAAGTACGTACCTAATGAAACTTACCAGACTGAGAAGCAGGCTTTTTCCACAGCCGTGACTAAAGCCTCGGAAATAGCTCAGTCTGCAAAGACAGCGGCAGATACTGCTTCCGAAAATGCAACAGAGGCCAGCAATGCCGCTACTGAAGCACGTACAAAAGTGGATGGCATTGTAAAAAACGTTGAGGAAAACAAAACAGCAATCGGCGAAATCAAGTCAGATGTCAGCGGCGTAAAAGCTACCTATGCTACCCTTGACGGCAAAGTTACATCAGCATCGGCCCGAGCTGGTGCTCTGGAAGCGGCATTGAGCGACGGCAAGGGCGGATTGATCAGCGTCAAAGCTGAAAATAACCGAATTGAATCTCTAGTTGATTCGAAAGTTGATGACAGTGAGTACAATACGTTTAAGCAGCAGACGTCAACAACGCTCAGCCAAAAAGCCAATAAGACTGACCTGAACGGATATGTAACAGGGACACAGTTTAAACAGACGGCAGATAAAGTTGACACGCTCGCTAGTGATGTCAAGTCTGTAAAGACAAAAGCTGACACTATTGAAACGGCCATGAATTCGACAAGCTTTGCCAACAGCGTGGTTAAGGCAAGCGGAATTGATACGAAAGTAGCCGGTTATGATACTACAATCCGAAAACTGATTGGTAAAGATGGTACAACCGGCGATTTAAACACGTTGGTATCTGCATACAGCAACGAAACCAATCAAACAAAAAAGCAAACAACTAATTTGATTAGTGCACTTGACTATAACGCATCGACCGGATCTTTCGGTTCCGGATTTGCCCAAAAGGTAGCTGATGCTTATGGTACGACCGAATCGTATAAATCACTGACCGGCAAGATTGACGGGTTGCAGATTGGGGGGACAAACCTGCTGGATGACAGTTCGATGGAAAGCACAAGATTTGGAGACTACACATATAACAACCTGACGTGCAAGGACGGTTGGACACTGCTTACGGCTTCATCAGT
>NZ_DAIUCE010000118.1:3204-4293 GCF_036846325.1 Ligilactobacillus sp.
GCCAAGTCAGTCGCCCCTTATGTGGGGGCGTGAGTTGAAATTTCAGTGGTTTGTGGCAAGGGATTGTTGCTTTTGGTCGCCCCTTATGTGGGGGCGTGAGTTGAAATATCAGTAACAACAGGCCGTCGAGCCTGGTACTATGTGCTACCTGTCGGGCAACCCGAACCTGGAACATACACGGCTAGTCTTGATGTCAAGCTGATTAGCTGCACATCTGAGTTGCCGAAAGCGCAAGTGATGATACGTGAACGGACCAACTGGCATGGATACGCAGCTAGTGAAGAGCTGCCGCTGAAAGTCGGTGAGACTGTCCGTATGAGCGCAACTGGAATTGTTCCGTCTTCAACCGCTTCAATGCGGATTGATATAGAATTTCTGACCTCGAGCTCATTTTTGGGTCAAGTCGCCATTCGCCACGTCAAACTTGAAAAAGGCAACAAAGCCACCGACTGGTGCATGTCGGACGGGGACATTAACAAGCGCATACAGGCTCAGGCCGATGCACTCACGGCTTATCAAGCTGAAGTAAAGCGAACATACGCACTGTCGTCATCTGTGTATACCAAGACAGAAACGCAGACGCGTGAGAACAATCTTAGAAACTCAACCATCAGTGACTTGAAAGGTACCGATGACTGGAAGAAGTTAATCAAGATCAATCAGAATTCAAGCTGGTTACAGGATGCAACAGGTTTTCAGCAACAGGTCTGGAAGTACAATCTTGATTCAAGTAGCGAGCTTATCGGAAAGAAGAGCTTTGAGAATGGAAAAGCAGGTGATTGGCGTTGCGGTGACTTGAAAACACCTGCTCAATTTGTGGAAGACAATGCTGCATACGGATTCCGGAACTATATCAGAACGACAAGTCAGAGTATCGGTGATTTGTATTACTACGGGAACGGTTGGGTATCCGTACGTCCAGGAGATAAATTCTATGTCGAGATACTAGTTCCAAACTTCAGCGGCGTTTACAACAATTTAAATATCACGGTTATTGCGTATTTAAGATACGAGCAAAACGGCAAAACATGTTGTCTGATGTCAACCTGAATCCAAACTCAACAACCAAGCAGAAGCATTTGCCTGCTC
>NZ_DAIUCE010000119.1:0-4285 GCF_036846325.1 Ligilactobacillus sp.
GCTTGTGGGGGGATGAGTCAAGGAGGATGTGTGTAAATGCAGCGATGTGTGGCATCCGTGTAACATCAGAAACAATCGAGACACCATATCCACCCTTTGAAATATCATGAACTTATGTTCGACTTCGATGTTAATATGTGCTATACTTCATTTAGAAGCTTCCACAAGTCCATAAAAAAGGGGAGAGTATCATGATTACCGAATCAAATGAACAAAACACGGCAATTGCCCTGTCTGCAGTCAATGACATTCTGAGAGAATACCACCTGAATTATGATGCTGATGTCGGTGTCCTTGAAGGAGAAATATTCTTTCTGATTCAGCCTGCAGAATTGCTTGGAGAAATCATTGAATCTGCATATCCATTTGAGAAGAAAAGAAGTGAGCACCTCAATCTTGACATCGAAGAAGACATGCCTAATCACTGGGAGGCAAGCACAACCGGCGGTTCAATCACACTGTCCGATATAGTTGAATGCCAGTCCGAATCAGAGGTGAGAAGTCTGGCTGCTGAATCCATCTCCATTTCCATGCAGAACTATGATGTTCATCAAAAGATGCAGGACATCAGACTTAATGACTGCAATTTCGAGAAATTCTATATAAAAGATGAAATCATGAGAGAACTGCAAAGATACGCTGACTGGTATTCGGTGCAGGCCCGTCAAATCAGAAGTGATTTCCAAATATGATTGACGAGCATGACATGAAGTAATCAGAACCTTTCAATCATAATATTTTACAGGCAAAGGCAAATTCAACACATATATCCCACAAAATCCCGTGACATAACCCGTCACGGGATTTTAACATATAATCCGGATAGTGCGCTATCCAATCAGTTCATTCAGGTCCTCAACCTGCCTGAACAGCGCTTCAAGTACAGGAACGACGATGCTGTTACCCGCAAGCCTGATGAGCTTGGCATCAGAAAGCATCCTGCCACCCCTTCCAACAGAGAAGTTGTTTCTCTTCAGAGCATTGAAGTCCTCCTCGTCAAATCCCATCAGCAGAAAACACTCTCTCGGCGTGAGGTTGCGGTAATGATGATTCCAGGAAGTCAGCTGATCATTCCTGTACGCTACAATACCGGAATTGGGGTTCCTGTCCTGCTTGGTGGTCACCGTCCTGGCACAGTTTTCAAGTATCCTGCCGTCTTCGGCAAGCTTGAGATTGTCATTGTATATCTTCTCGCGGGACACGGTATAGTTGGGAGTGCTGCAAATTGCCTCCTCCCTGTAGTCCCGGTTGGAATAGTCAAGCTTCAGATATCCGTCCAGTGATGTCCTGAAGGTGGCACCTTCCTGCTTCTCCTGAAGATTGTTCTCATCAAAGTACTTTCTGACTTTTTCCTTCTCACTGAAGTTTTCCGCCAGAACACTCAGCATGTACGTGCGGACACGCATCTGCGGGACTCCGAATCCCCTGGCATCCAGCGTGTACACCTGATTGACGTAACCCATGCCTTCGAGAACGTCGCACCACTTTCTGAAGTTTCCCATGTTCTTCTTCGAGAGAATCTCGCTGACGTTTTCCATCAGCAGGAAACGCGGAAGATCTCTTTGAATCTCCTGGTATTCACCAAGAATCCTGCTGATCTGCCATAACAGGCTGCTTCGGTTATCGGCATCAGGATCAATGCCGCCGGTGTTGTGGTGCCAGTAGCCGGCAATGGACAGATCCTGGCACGGAAAGGAATACGTCAGAATGTCACTGTCCGGAAGGTCAGAAGCCCTGATGCCGGTTATGTCTCCCAGGTTGTTCGAACGGTTCAGAGCCGCAAGAATCCTCTTCAGCTGCTCCATCGGCATGCAGCGCATGGCATTGAGTGTCATCGGTCTCTTCCCGTCGTTTGAAAGAGTAAACCGGCTGAGCTGTTTTATCAGACTTTCCTTTGTATGATGGCGGTAGGGAGTCAGGTCCTGGCTTCCATTGTGAATGATGTCATAGGCATAGATTGCTCCTATCTCCCATTCTGAAGTGGCAACGGTCCTGAAGTCCGCCTTGATGTTCTTCATTGCCTGAGCCTGTGCCCCGATTCCGCTGAATGTCTCAATAAGCCTCAGAATATCAGGTCACCGCCTTCCCTGACAAGGACAAGAAGATACAGTCCTTCCCTGACTGCAACGAACCTGAAGATGACGTCACCGGCACTTACGGCATTAAATGCAGTTCCTTCACCAAGCTTCAGCATCTCTGAAGCAACGGACTCGATGTCCAGGCCGTACAGTCTGACTGCCTGGCCGAATCTAACATCGGTGTCCGCATCAACAAGCCTGCCGTTTACCTTTACCTGAAAGCTGCTGTGGGGAATCATCACGTAACTGTAGTCCCTGACGCCTCCAATCATCAGTTCGGATGCCTTGCCGTCAAACATGAATGTTTTCTTCCCGTTGCGGAATGCAGGGACGTCAATGTAGTTTTCACTGTTAAGCAGCGGCTGCACGTCCCCTGGAATCGGATTTGCAATGTAGCCTCCGTCTTCTTCCGCCGTATTTCCTGCGTCGGAGGAATATTTCCCGTCAACATCACCCTTCTCCGGTCCATTCGTGTCTTCAACGGAACTACGCCGTTTCCCCCTGCTTTCCGTCTTATCCAAAATTCCGCCCGACTCGCCGTTTTCACGTTCAACGAACGGAATGACTTCATCAACGACCTTGTCAGTGCACAGAACCGAATTTTCCTCAGCATATCTGAAAAGTGAGTCAAGACTGTTGTCAGCCAGCACCATGACTTCCCGCTGCTCAAGGAAACCTCCGACAGAGAAATTGGCTGAACCTATGTAGCCGCATCGGTCATTTCCTTCATTGTGGAATTCCAGCACCTTCTGATGAATCACGGGTTCCCCGACTACATAGTGTACTCTGACCCTGCCCTTTTCGGTTTCCGCCTTGTAGAATTCGTGATCCTTCCTGCAGATGCCCTGAAGCGCCATCCCTACGTACAGTTCAATCTTCAGCTTTGAAAAGTCATCTGTCACCTTCCTGATGAAGCTTTCCGAACTGTATCCCGTAATCACGCGCAGGCTGTTGAAGTCAGATGCATTGACACGAATTATGTTGTCATACAGGTCATTGACAAGCAGCGTCATTGTTCTTCACCACCGGCAGTTCTGAACAGCCCCTCAACATAGGCCTCGATTCCTCCATCAACCAGCTCCGGCGATGTTGTCAGGAGTCTGGCGGTGTTGAGCTTGAGCACCTTACGGAAAAGGTCCCTGTCGTTGCAGTCACTGTATCTCTTCATGATTTCCCGGTAGACGTCGACATAGTATCCCAGTCCCGGACGCTCGACCAGGTTGAGGATTGTGTCAGTCGTGTTGTTTCTGATGATTTCATGTGTTGTCTGCTCGTCATCGTTCCAGGAAAGATGGATGTACCACCAGATATTCTTAAGCCATGTTCTGCGCGGATTCTGATAGTACCTTTCCGGTTTGAGACCCCAGCGCGCATGAACGACGTCGGGAATGACGCGGACTGACAGATAGTTCCATAAATCATCCGATGCGGCATCACGGTTCCTGAATCCATTCTTCTCACTCAGAATTCCGTACAGTTTGAAGCCATAGGCAACGTCGAAGTTGTAGCCGAGTTTTTCCGCCCCGTCAAGCTCCTGCCGTTCAAAGACATCATCACGTGCGGCAATCAGCATGCTGCGGAGTTCATCCCATCCCCCGTCCGGAACGATGGGCGTCACTTCCATGTCATTTACCCTGAGCCTTTCGTAGTCCCGCTTTGCTTGAGAGACGCTGTAGTCCCTGTCCCAGGCAATTTTCATTTTTCCTCCTCCTTGTCTCCGATTGACTTCTGAACGGAATTGAACACGCCGGCAATGCTGAGACTGTCAATGTCAACTTCATACACATCAACCCAGTAGCCGACAACCTTCAGAACGGAACCGTCTTCCGCATTCTCAAACTTCCACGTATTTCCTTCTGCCTCATTCATGTCGGACACTGCCTGGAAGATTATCATCGCCATTGCCTGTCTGATGATGCCTCCCATCAATTCCCTGGCCACTCCGGAACTCTTGTCCATGCTGCCCGTAACCTGCCTGAACATCGGGTGCTTCGTATTGAGTTCCACCTCGACGCTTGATGCATTGAACGGGTCAACACACGGATCATCCCAGTGAATGTGGAGCTGCCACAGCGGACCTCCCGGAACTTCAGACTGCGTTATCGGGAACGTCGATCCTTCGCCGTCAATCAGCAGCTGTGTGGCAAAGAGGCTCCCGTCACTCAGGCGCATTCCCGTTTCTCCCGCCTGGAATCTGTTTTTACTTC
>NZ_DAIUCE010000120.1:0-4257 GCF_036846325.1 Ligilactobacillus sp.
GGCTTTCCTCCCATCACTAAAGTGACGGGTATCCAGCCCATGACATATCAATGAAAATCAAAAGTGATGAGAAAGGAACATGTCTTGAACAAGGGGCTCGGATGATTTACATTTTACGGGCAAATCTCAAAAATCAGCTTTTTGCCCGTAATTGGGAGCTGAATTTTACGGGCTCATGAGCGCTGCTTCTCACACCTTGCCTGATTGAGCAGGCGATTTTCAGCACTGCATTTTGAAAAAATGAAAAATGCCGGACAAAATCAGTCGCCTGCGACCGTCTTGTCCGACACCTCATCATCAATAGATTCCCTGTGTTTCCATCGCCTCTGCGACTTTCTTGAAGCCGGCAATGTTTGCGCCAAGCACAAAATCATCTTCGTGACCATATTCCCTTGCAGCCTGACTGATGTTCTGATAGATATCTGTCATGATTTCCCTTAATTTTCGATCGACTTCCTCAAACGTCCAGCTGAGTCTTTCCGAATTCTGACTCATTTCAAGTGCTGAAACGGCCACACCGCCGGCATTTGATGCCTTGCCGGGAACAAAGAGCACACCCTGCTCCTGAAGATACTTCGTTGCTTCGAGCGTCGTCGGCATGTTGGCACCTTCGCAAACTGCGATGACACCGTTTGAAACGAGCTTTCTGGCATCATCAACGTCAAGCTCGTTCTGCGTTGCGCATGGCAGGGCAACGTCTGTCTTAACGCCCCAGACGCCTCTTCCTTCATTATATTCGGCATTCGGGCGTGCTTTCTTGTATTCGGTCAAGCGCGCACGCTTTACTTCCTTGACTTCTTTCAAAAGTTCAACGTCGATTCCGTCCGGATCATAGATCCAGCCCGTTGAATCGGAACACGTTACGACCTTGCCGCCAAGCTGTTCTGCCTTTTCGATTGCATAAATCGCAACGTTGCCTGCTCCAGAAACGGTGACCGTCTTGCCTTCAAGGCTTTTTCCGTGAGCTTTCAGCAATTCGTCCGTCAAATACAGCAATCCGTACCCGGTTGCTTCCGTTCTGGCCAGAGAACCGCCAAACGTCAGCCCCTTGCCTGTCAAAACGCCTTCGTATCTGCCCGTCAGACGCTTGTACTGTCCGTACAGATAGCCGATTTCACGACCGCCGGTTCCGATGTCTCCGGCCGGCACGTCGACGTCTGCACCGACATGCTTGTAAAGTTCCGTCATGAATGCCTGGCAGAAGGCCATGATTTCACGATCTGACTTGCCCTTTGGATCAAAGTCGGATCCGCCCTTGCCGCCGCCAATCGGGAGTCCGGTCAGCGAATTCTTGAAAATCTGTTCAAAACCCAGGAACTTTATGATGCTCAACGTGACGGATGGGTGTAAGCGAAGCCCGCCCTTGTATGGTCCGATCGCATTGTTGAACTGCACGCGGTATGCGTTGTTGACCTGGGTCTGACCCTTGTCGTCGACCCAGGATACACGGAATAAAATCTGACGGTCCGGCGTCGTCAAACGCTCAAGCAGCGCTTCCTTGCGATAGCGCTCTTCATTTTGCTCGACTGCCGGGCGCAGGGACTCCAGAACCTCGGTGACGGCCTGGTTGAATTCCGGCTGATCCGGATTCTGCTTTGCGACTCTGGTCAAAACGTCATCTACATAAGACATTAACATCCATCCTTCCATGTTGTGTGAGGTTTGCTATTCGACGTTTTTTATTGTAAACTAAGAATGTTAATGAAATCAAGTTTTATCTTGTCATATTTTTAATTTTCAAGCATTTGTTTTTCTGTCTTGTTTTAGAACAATCAGTCTTTTAAGTCCCGCAGCTCTGTATTTCCAGGCATCAGGAAACTTTAATCAGACAAATTCGACAGTTTCGCCCGTAAAAGAAGCAAAAAACCGGATCAGCAAACAGCTAATCCGGTTCCAATTTCATTTTAATCTTCTTTTTCATTTCGCGCTGACAGCATCATCAGAATTGTCCCTGAAACGGAAATGAAGCATCCGACGAGCAGCATCACGTGGAAATTCGTCGCTTCCAGGACGAAGCCGCCCAGAAGACTGCCGATCACGCCGCTGACGGTCGTCGTTCCGACCATCAGTGCCTGTCCGGTATAACGATGCTCTTCGTCCATGACTTCGTTCACGTAATAAACCGAAGCGGGTGTGATGATTGCAAATGAGAACATCTGCAGCACCATTGAAGCATAGAGCTCGAAGATGTTGCCTGCAAAATAAGTCGCAAAGGCCTTGATCGAAAAAACGACCGTTGCAAAGATCATCAGCCTGGAACTTGAAAATTTTCTGGCAATCAGCGAGAAGCCGAACATTGCCGGAAGCTCACAACAGGCGGCGATAGTCAGCGCCGTTCCCATTTGGGTCGACGTCCCGCCGATTCCCTTCACCACCTGAATCAGGTAAGTGTTGTACATGTTATGGAACGTAAAGACCAGGACAGAGGCCAGAAGAACCATCGAGAACCGCCTGTAGTGCATCATAAAGGAAACGATGCCCATCTTCTGCCTGCTGCCCTGACTTGAAGGCCTGTCCTGTTTCTTCTCATCACAGGCCCTGATGACCGGCATTGAAAGAACCAGGCAGAAGACTGCAATCAAAAGAAGGATGGCTGAAATCATCGAAACGTCTGCACCGAATCTGTCGCACATGACGCCCAGAACGGACGACATGACTGCAAACGAAAGCGACCCCATGCCGCGGGCAATGCCGAAGTCGACGTTGATCCCTGCATTTACATAATAGATGCTGAGCGAATTAAGCAACGGCTGCAGGACCTGCAAAAGCGCATCCGCCACTACGTAAAGCAGGAAGATCAGGACGAACATGTCCGGCAAAACCAGCAATAAGATAATTGCCAGGATCATGACGCCGATCAGCACCTCGACCAGGTAGTGCAGCGTCAGATTTTCAAAGCGATCTGCCAGACCGCTGATATAAGGCTGCAGTACGAAGCCAAGCAGGTTTCCGCAGGCAACGATGATGCCGATTTTAGAACTTGTCAGTCCCTTGCTCAGTAAATAGACCGTCGCAAACGTGTAAAGACCGCAAAAAACCATCCAATATGCGGCCTGCGTCAAGGCATATTGGGCAGTCAGTTTTTTAGCACTGTATCTCATCTTATAGTAGAAATCCTTTCAAAAATTAATGAACTAACTATTATTTTATATTGAATGGTACCAATTTTCCATATTTTTTATTCAGGAGGCATTTTCATGAAAAAAAGACTTGTCAAAAATCCGCTGTTCAGGGCCTTCATCTTCCTTTTCGCCCTTGAACTCGTCGCAGTCTCGATCAACTTCTTCTATGCGCCGATCAATATCGCTGCCGGTGGCGCAACGGGCATGGCAGTCCTGCTCGAAGCAGCCTTCGGGTTCAACCGTTCGCTCTGCGTGCTTGTCATCAACACCCTCATGCTGATTCTGGCCTGGATCTTCATCGACTGGAAGACCGTCAAAAAGTTCATCATCGGAAGCTACCTTCTACCCGTTTTGATCTATGTCACGCCAAGCTTCGAGATCGTTTCGGATAAGCTTTTGGCCGTAATCCTCGGCGGAGTCTTCTCAGCAATCGGAGTGGCCGCGCTTTATCGCATCAATGCGGCCAGCGGCGGGACGACCGTTCCTCCAATCATCATTGAACGTTACTTCCACATCAATCCGGCCGTTTCCCTGCTCGTCATTGACATGACCGTGACGCTGTTCAACATTCCCGTTTCAGGCATTGACGCCTTCTTCATGGCCGCTTTTTCACTGTTCGTTTCTCTGTTCGTCATGCGCTACATGGAATCAGGGCTCGATCACAAATATCAGATTCAGGTCATGAGCAACGACAAGCTGCCTGAAATCCGCAACATGCTTGAGGATGCAGACAATGCCCTGACGATTTTTGACGTCCGCGGCGGATACTCTCTCAATGAAAAAAAGCTGATCATGGCTGTCGTCGACAACGATTCGTACGGCAAACTTATAAGCAGGATCCACGATATCGATCCGAATGCCTTCATCGTTGCCTCAAATGTCGTCAAGGTCCACGGCGGAACGTTTGGAATCTAGAAAGGGAACGGGAAAAACTCCTTTTTCACCCTTGAATTAAATGAAATGCCGAACAGGAGAAGTCGAAAGCCGACTGATTTTGTCCGGTGTTTTTTCATTTTTTCAAAATGCAGTGCTGCACACCGCCTGCCCAGTCAGGGCGCCAAGACGGGATTACGGGATCAGGCAAGGTGTGGAGCCGAGCGCTCATGAGCCCGTACACAAGCATGAGGACGACCGA
>NZ_DAIUCE010000121.1:0-4200 GCF_036846325.1 Ligilactobacillus sp.
GGTGTGGAGCCGAGCGCTCATGAACCCGTAAATTCCGGCTCCTTATTACGGGCAAAACGACGATTTCTGGGATTTGCCCGTAATCCCACCCGGACTCACTGATCTGGCAGGCACTGCATTTGGCAAAAAGAAACTCTCGCTTCAAAATAAAAAATGCCGGACAAGCCCGGTCGCACCCGACCTTCCTTGTTCGGCATCTAATCAGGACTTTCTTCAAGCCGCTTTCCTATAGTTGCTGCTGACGGTATTCAAGAAAACCGATCATGGCGCTGACACCTTTTTGAATCGCCTCTTCCTTTGGTGCAAGGTGCTCTGAGTGCAGTGAATAAGGCGAATCCACGCCAAGCCAGAACATCGTTCCGGGAATCCTGGAAATCAGGAAGCCGAAATCCTCGCCCGTCATGGCAGGCTTTGTTTCGATGAACTCGACGTCTTCATTTTCCTTCATGTATGAAATGAAGTTCTTCGTCGTTTCATCGTTGTTTTCAACCGGCAGGTATCCTCCCTGATGCAGGTCAAGTTCAAGTTCGCAGTCGAAACTCCTGGCAACTCCCTCTGCAATCGCGCGCACGCGTTCCTGAATCTTCAGATTGTTGACTTGAGTCAAGGCGCGGATCGTTCCGTCAATTCGGCATGATCCGGCAATCACGTTGCCCGTCGTTCCCGCTTCAAAGTGACCGAGCGTCACAACGCCTGATTCAATTGGATCAATGTTGCGGCTGACGATTGTCTGAATCTGATTTACGAACTGAGCGCCGCAAACGACCATATCGTTTGCAAGGTGTGGAAATGCAGCATGTCCGCTCTTTCCGACGAACTTGGCATGGATTTCGCAGGTTCCGGCAAAAAGCGTTCCCATGCAGCATCCGATTGCTCCGGCCGGGAGCTGCGGATTGTCATGAAATGCGTAAATCTCATCAGGCATCCATTCGTCGAGTGCCCCGCTTTCGTAAAGCTGCTTGCCGCCGCTTGCATTTTCCTCTGCCGGCTGAAAGATAAACGTCATGTTACACTTCGGCTGATGTTCTGCAAAATAGCTCAAAATCCCCAGACAAACGGTCATGTGAATGTCATGTCCGCAGGCATGCATCCTTCCTTCATGCCTTGATGAAAACGGCAGGCCGGTTTTTTCCTCAACCGGCAGGCCATCGATATCCGTCCGGTAGCCGATCGTTTTCTGACCTTTTGATCCCGTCAAATGCACGATGATCGCCGTTTTCCATGTTTTAACTTCCATGAAGTCATGTGGAAATCCTTCAATAATTGCCAAAAGCGCCTTTTGCGTTTCAAATTCTTCCATTCCGATTTCAGGAATCTGATGCAAATTCCTTCTGATTTCAATTAACTCTTTTTCTGAAAGTGCCATTCTTCGTCACCTTTTCCGTATGAATCTCTAAAAAAAGCCCCCTTGCAGGGACTCGGTCTCAAAAATATCAGAGCTTGCGCAAATCGTCGACAAGTTCGATTTTGTCTTCCTTCACTTCGGAAACGTCCTTGACTTTTTTTGCAGGCATTCCCATTACAACCGTATGCGGCTCAACGTCTTTCGTAACGACGGCACCGGCACCGACAACGGCGCCTTTGCCAACGCGGACGCCTTCCAGAACGACCGCATTGGCGCCGATCAGAACGTCGTCTTCGATAACGACCGGTTGAGCAGAAGGCGGTTCAACCACGCCGGCAAGCACGGTACCCGCACCAATGTGGCAGTTTGCGCCGACGATTGCGCGTCCACCCAGAACGGCTCCCATGTCAATCATCGAGCCTGGTCCGATTTCTGCGCCGATGTTGATTACGGCACCCATCATGACGACGGCATTGTCACCGATTTCGACCTGATCGCGAATGATGGCACCCGGTTCGATCCGGGCATTGAACTTCTTCTTGTCAAGCAGCGGAACACCGGTATTGCGTCCGTCGTTTTCAACATGATATCCCGTAATTTCAGAATGACTCTTCAAAAACTTCTCCGCATCCTTCCAGTCACCGAACAAGACGCCGGCCTTGTCGCCGAAGTAAGCATCAAGTTCATCCGGAACCTCAAGCGAGGCCAGGTCACCCTTGACGTAGACCTTGACGGGGGTCTTCTTTTCTGATTCGGCAATTGTTCTGATGATGTCATGTGCATCCAATTTTGGCATCAATTCCACTTCCTTTTGCATTGTTTACTTATCATTATAACTTAAATCTGCCTTCGTGCCTATTTTTTCATCAACGAAATCCGGATTCGGCGTAACCAGATATTGTTTTTCCAGATCGTGAATCATGTAGTTGACGCTCTTCATAATCTCACGACGCGTCAGAATCCCGGTAAAGCACCCTTCGTCATCGACGACCACCAGAAATGGCTGATCGACGAGAAGATGCATGATTTCTTCAATGTTGTAAGGCAACGTGATTACCGGAACGTCTTTTTGCATCACGTCCCTGACCTTCATCCTGCTGAGCCGGCTCGGATCGATTCCGTTGAGCCCGAGCATCGTATCCGTAATCATTGCCAGGGAAAGCAGTCCCTTGAAGTGCTGTTCGCTGTCCAAAACGGGAATCTTGGCATATTTGACCTTGGTAAGCACGAGAAAAGCATGATCCAGATGATTGTCCTCCTGAACGTTTGCAACGATTTCGGAAGGAATCAGGAATTTGGATTCACGTTCTTCGATCATTTTCTGTGCAGCTTTTGCGATCATAATTTCACATCCCAAACTTGTTTATACTACCATTGTAGTTTATCTCGGCGAAAATAACATTAATATCGAGAATTCTTAGTAAATATATAATTTCAGCGTCCTTTTCCTTATGTAAAAGACAGCGCTCTTATTGCATATTTATCATGCTTTTCCATTTTCTTACATTTTTCGCCGGAAATTGCTGGAAATCATTGAAAACCTTATTGACAACAGGTTTTTCTATGATTATCATTGTTAGAGGATATCACTTATTTTTTTATAATTTTTGGAGGATGAAATGACTTTTTCATTAGCAACACGACTTGCCGCTGAATTCTTCGGTACGGCAATCATGGTTATCTTGGGCAACGGTTCGGTTGCCGACGTTGAATTAAAGGGGACGAAGGGTACAAAAAGCGGTTGGATCACAATCTCTGTTGGTTACGGTTTTGCCGTTATGATTCCTGCTCTGATGTTTGGTTCAGTTTCCGGAAATCACATCAACCCGGCGTTTACTCTCGGCCTGGCTTTTGCGGGCGCATTCCCATGGCACGAAGTACTTCCTTACATTGCAGCCCAGTTCATCGGGGCCGCAGTCGGCCAGCTGGTCGTATGGATCTGCTTCAAGCCTCACTATGACATGACGGAAAATCCGGATTCCATCCTGGGAACGTTCTCGACAAGCGATGCCACGGGTAACAAGTTCAACGGCTTCGTCAACGAATTCTTCGGCACATTCACCCTGGTCTTCGGAGCCCTTGCAATCACGCACTCGCCGATCTTTGAACATGGCAACCAGGGTGCCGGTTTCATCGGCATCGGCCTTTTGGTAATGGTTATCGTTACTTCGTTCGGCGGTCCGACAGGTCCTGCCCTGAACCCTGCACGTGACCTTGCACCGCGTCTGGTTCACCAGTTCCTGCCTATTCCGCACAAAGGCAGCTCACAGTGGGACTACTCATGGATTCCGGTCGTTGCACCAATCCTGGCCGGCATCTGCGGCGCATTGCTTTACAAGTCCATCTTCGGACTTTAATGTTAATTTTCAGGCATCTGGGATCGAGTTTCTTCTCGGTCTCTTTTTTTATGAAATGCAGTGCTGCCGTTCCTCTGCATTTCAAAATGCGATGATTTGGTTTTGCTATAATTTCTGTTGGAATTCTGCTACAATATTAATATAAATACTGAAAGTGAAGGTGATGACCGTGTCAATTCGTTATGGTATCCTGGGTCCAGTTGAATCTTCGAACTGGTTTGTCAAGGCGGCAGAGTTGAGTCCGAACAGTGAAATCGCTGCGCTTGCCTGCGGGGAAGCAAAGGCGAATCAAAATCTCATCGATGTCCCGGTTTTTGAAAGCTGTTCGGAGCTTTGCCAAAGTCCGGACGTTGATGCAGTTTTTGTTCCGACATCAAACACAAATCACTACGAAGGAGCAAAACTTGCGCTTGAAAACAAGAAGCACGTCTTAATCGATTCCCCATTCACCAAGCACAAAGTCGGTGCAGACGAATTGTTTCTGCTTGCTGAAAGACA
>NZ_DAIUCE010000122.1:0-3998 GCF_036846325.1 Ligilactobacillus sp.
GCGCCCCTCCTTATCTACCGCCTTGTTAAGCGGCTGGTCTTCGCACCTTGTCTAATTGCGCCACTTGTTTGCCTTGACATACTTGAATTTGCTTGCCCTGCTGAACAAATCCGGCAAATCATCACCGATAATCAGCGCATCCACGTTTTCCCCCGGCATAAAACCCGTTTCGGCGGAATGCTTTAAAAAACTAATCAAATCATTATAATAGCCATTAATGTTTACCAAAATAATCGGTTTTTGAACAATCCCTAATTGAAACCAGGAATATGTTTGAAAAAATTCTTCCATCGTTCCAAGGCCACCGGGAAATACCACGAAGCAATCAGACAATTCCATCATCTGCTTCTTTCTGTCGGACATGTCGGATACGTGAATCAGTTCCGTTTGACCAACCGGCTTAATCGCATGATCTTCCAGAATTTCAGGAATTATGCCGATAACTTTCCCGTTTCTTTTTGAAACGTCTTCATAAAGCATGCCCATAAGTCCCAGGCGACCGCCTCCATAGACAAGCGTATCTTCATTTTTGACAAGATACTCGGCTAAAGTCCCCAACGCCTGCCGGATTTCGGAATCGGCACCTGCATTTGACCCGCAAAAAACGCACACTTTTTTGTTTGCTAAGACTGACATGTTATATTTCCACCTTTTAGATTATGATACAATCATTCTAACATTTCGGAGACAAAGCAAAAACCCCGTCTCATTTCTGAAACGAGGCTCCTGTAAAACTATGCGGATTCGTAATTGACCTTGGACCAGTCAATCGCCAGATTGCTCATCCTGCGCATTTCATCAATCTCTTCCGGCGTGAATTCTGCACGATATTCATCATCAGTATCCGATTTGCTGCCAAAATGAAACTCAGCCAAAAATTCGCCCTTTAATGCCAGCAGATAAGCATTGTCATCATCAGGTATGACGTGAACATACTTCTTTTCCGTTTCGCCATCCCCTAAATATGTAAAACGAGGATTGCTCATCAAATCAATCAGAATTCTGACGAAAGGAACCTGAAATTCGCTGCTCGAACCCTCTATGTATTGCTTGACCGCTTCACAAATGCAATCAGTTACCAAATCCTCTGCCGGAAAATCATCCCCGTACAGAGAATCATGAAATCTTCCCTTCGGATAGAAGAAATTGAAATAGTTGCTCTCCTCCGGCTGAACTCCCGATCCAACCTCTTTGAATCCCTTTACCGTCGTGCAGTATGCCAACCCTTCCAACGGTGCGATTAATTTTTGAATCTTAGCTTTCGACCAGGCATGGTTGACAAAATCATAAGCTTCATTAACGTATTTCACCAATAACACCTCTCATAAACTGCTAATGTTATCATAGCATATATCGAGCAAACTAAGACGAATTTAACTATCAAATTCAGACTTTCTTCACAAAAATATCTAATATCCAATTACATATGATAGAGAACTAATACAAATATCCTATTTATGAAGTTATTCATTCAAAAAACTATTCGCAATTTTATAAGCGTTCGGCTCCACACCCTGGTTATCCAGACTGCTTTTGAAAACAAAAAAGACCCAAACATCATTATAAATGTCTAGATCTCGCAAAAATGAAAATTACCGTTAAAGCTGTCAAAAAGCAGTGACCTGCTTCTAAAACACTTCAACAATCGCTGATTCCACAAAAGGGAACATTATGCCGCTGGCAGGAGTCGAACCTGTACTTGGAAATCCAAACAACGACCTGAACGTTGCGCGTCTGCCAATTCCGCCACAGCGGCATCTGATAAGTAACTACTCTTATCATTATACACATTAATTCAGATTAATCAAGTACTTTTTTATTATTTTTTTGGAAATCCGATAACGGTCCCGTATCCGTGAAGCATCAAGTACTTCGGGCCAACGGAAACTCTTACCACCTGCGGCTCAAAGCGAACGGCAATAATTCCCTCGCCGCCCTTGGCTACGGCACGCTCAATCAGTTTTCCCTTGACTTCGGTATACAAATCATCAAATTCATCAACCTGATCCAACTGATCAGATGTCAGTTCCTTCTTGACCGTGGCATTTACGATTCCTTTGATGGTGTATGTTCGATTGATTTCACCTGTCGTGAGAAACATGGATACCCCCCTTTAAAGAAAGATTCTGTAGTTGCGTTTGTTGATATTGATTACTTCACGCCTGTTCTTGGCTGAACGGTTGCGCAGTAAATTTCTAAGCATCTTTTCAAGCTTGTCATTGCCGTTTGAAAACTTCGAAAGAAGATCGTTATCGACTCTTAAAACCAAATTCTCACGCTTGCTTGGAACACGAAAAGTCGTCTGTTCGTCATCTTTTTCAATTACATTGTCCACAAGCTCTTCTACAAATCCTTTCGCCATTTTATGATTCCTCCTCAGGATTAAGATGGAAACCCTTCCTTGTGTTTAATTATATTCTACACCTTTTTTCATAATTTTTCAAAACAGCATTGAAATTAATGAACACTGTATTTCATATCAACAGCATATTGAATTTCCCTTAAAAATACAGTATGATGAAGACAACACTAATGTAAGCGCAACCATTGAAGGAGGAACCCTCATGAATCAAACAACTCCTTATCAGCTCGAACGTGCACGCGCGTACCGCGCTGAATCTCAGCAGGCAATTGAATACATTCTTTCTAACGATGATCTCAATAAAGCCAGGCTGATTTTGAAATCAATCAGGCGCTCGATCAATGCCGAAATAAACCTGTCTGATGACGACGATTCCGCCTATGTAAAACTGCTTGTCGCCATCGCCCGGGACCTGACCGACAAGAAAGATGATTTTTCCCAGCTTGAACGAATCCGCAACGGTTTTTACAAATTCATCATCGCACAAAACGGTTCTTCGGACGCAAACCGATAAAAATGTTATAATGAACTTGGAAGAAACCTCTAAAAGGAAGTGGTCAATATGACAGAACAGAAGTATACGACAATCCTGGTACCCGTTGACGGCTCAAAGGCAGCAGAACTTGCTTTTGACCGCGGGGTTGAAATTGCCAAGCGAAACCATTCCCATCTTGATGTTTTGAACGTCATCGATTTAAATCAGTTTACCGTCAGCTTCGCCGGCATGGTTGATGCAAGCGGAGATGTCGTTTATCAGGCGTTTGAAGATGTCAGCGACTACTTGAAAAATCTTGTCGAACGTGCACATGAGGCCGGTTGGGACGACGTTGCGATGCACGTCCGCTATGGCTCTCCCAGAAGCGTTATTGCCAAGGAATTCATCAAAGATCACGGTATCGATCTGATCGTCATGGGACCCACGGGCGCAAATCCGGTTGAAAGACTTTTCCTTGGATCAGTTACCGACTACGTTACGAGAACGGCTCCATGCGACATCATCATTGCCAGATGATCTTTTTAAAACTGGAATTAAAATTCCAGTTTTTTTGTACCCTGCAGAACTTGCTTTAATTATAAAAATCAGTTACACTTCTCTACAAGGATTTTCGATTAGTAATGAAAGGAACGATTCGTTTGTCACTTGATCCGATTTCGACGATCGTATACGTCGCACTTTTAATTTTAACAATCTATAATATCAGACTCAGCTGGAATCTGGCCAAACTTAAAAGCACGGTTGCAGTCAAGCCGTTTGAATCTTTGTCATCTCTTGAGCTTAATGAAATTGAAAGAATCAACCATGACAGAAGAAAATGGAGCATCGTCGGAAATATTTTCTTCGTGCTCTCCCTGGTGCTTGCCTTTGTGGGTACGCTCAATCAATTGGCATATTTCCTGACGTTGTACACCGTTTGCAACATCATTGTCGTAAAGTACAACACCCAGACGTTCAACGTTATCAGAGCAGACAGACATAATTGAAAAGAGGATGGAAAGAAAGCCCTTTTTTCCTCTTGAAAGAATGCCGAGCAAGGGAAGTCGCAAGTCGACTGATTTTGTCCGGCATTCTTTCAATTTCGGGACATGAAAACCTTATTTTTTAAATACAGTGCTGAGAATCGCCTGCCCAGTCAGG
>NZ_DAIUCE010000123.1:0-3985 GCF_036846325.1 Ligilactobacillus sp.
CAACATCTATTTTCGCATAAACTTCACAGTTAAAACACATATACAAAGGCGGTTTTTAGATTAAAAAAAGATAAGAATTTTGAACATCAAAATAGCTTGAAAATGATTCTTTCAAGAACAGCAATCTGTTTCTTATATTCTTATTTATTCATCCATAAGACTATTGTGATGGATATTTTTTCTAAATGAATCTGAACAGTCCGTAACAACACTGTATTTATCAAGATAATTTGAAACTTCAAAGTATTTTTCGGGAAATCTGGATCAATTAAGCAAAGGCAAAATTGAGGAAACTCTAATCGTTAAAATAGTTTAGTTTGACACTGGATATTAAATATGATTCATTCATCGAATAGTTTGATATTCGAAATAATTTGAATTAAGTGAGGTGACACGCGTGAAGGTAATGGATGCACAGGAGATCATGGACATGATCCCGAACCGCTATCCGATCTGTTACATTGATTATGTCGATGAACTCGTCCCCGGTGAAGAGATTACTGCGACAAAGAACGTAACGATCAACGAATCCTTTTTCCGTGGACATTTTCCGAATAATCCGGTCATGCCTGGAGTCCTGATCATTGAAACGCTTGCTCAGGCAGCGTCGATTCTGATTTTGAAATCGCCTGAATTTGAAGACAAAACGGCTTATCTGGGTGCCATTCACCAGGCAAAGTTCCGCAAGGTCGTTCGCCCTGGCGATGTCTTGAAGCTTCACATCGTGATGGAAAAGAAGAAGTCCAATATGGGCATCGTCAAGGCTTCTGCGCTCGTTGACGGCAAAAAGGCCTGCACTGCGGAGCTGATGTTCGCCGTTTATGACAGGGATGAAAAGATTTAGTGGAAAGACCGCTTTTTATTTGTTATTATTTTGATAGTCAAAATATTTGGAAAGCAAAAAGATAGGCGGTATGAATTATGGATGAACGCAGTCAATATATCAATGATGCCCTAATTCGAATCTACAGTGATATCTTATGGATTGAAGAAAAGGAGCTGCGCAAAAGCAGGTTTAACGACTTGACAATCAAGGAGATGCACGCAATCAACGCCATTTCGATGTATGATCACAAAACGGCGACAGAGGTTGCAAATGAGCTGCATCTCACCCCTGGAACTTTGACGGCAACGATTGACCGGTTAGTGAAAAAGGGTTATGTTGAGCGGATTCGCGGCCTGGACGACAGGCGCGTGATCAGGCTCGGCCTGACCAAGAAGGGGCGGGTGATGTATCGGGCTCACGATGCATTTCATCATAAAATGGTTGAGGGTTTTTTGAAAGATATCAGTCCTGAAGAAATGAAAATCGTCGAAAAGGCGATTCGAAATCTCGAAGACTTCCTGAATGAAAATTCTTAGAACAGGGTGTTTAAGAAATGAAACGTTTGAAAATTGAGGCATTGGCAAAAAGTGTTCCAGAAATGAAAGTGTCAAATGACGATCTTGCAGAATTCATCGATACGTCCGATGAATGGATCAGCCAAAGAACAGGAATTAAAACCAGACACGTCAGTCTTGAAGACAACACGTCCGGTCTTTGCGCAAAGACGGCAGAAGCGCTGCTTTCAAGAACGTCGACTGATGCTTCGGAAATCGACTTGATTATTGTCGCAACGATGACGCCTGACAGCGCAACGCCTTCAACGGCTGCAATCGTTCAAGGAAGAATCGGTGCAAAAAATGCCGTTGCCTTTGACATCTCGGCTGCTTGTTCAGGTTTTGTATATGCCTTGATAACGGCAGCATCGATGCTTGATTCAAGGCATGCCAGAAAGGCCCTGGTCATCGGCGGAGAAGTGCTTTCAAAGTCGCTTGACTGGAGCGACCGCACGACATGCGTCCTGTTCGGCGACGGAGCAGCCGGAGCATTGATCGACTGCGATTCGAACGGAGATTCTGCTTTGCTGGGCTACAGTTTGAAGAGCTTTGGCGAAGATTACGACAAGCTTTCGTGCCAGAAGACGCTGCCGCTTGCGAAATTTCCGCCCGAATCAAACGAGAAGACTTCAACTCCGTTTGAAATGGACGGCAGGGCAGTCTACAATTTTACGACCAAGACCGTTCCGGACGTGATTAAGGCTGCCGTTGAAGACAGCGGACTCGAACTGGATCAGATCGACCGTTTCGTCCTGCATCAGGCAAATGCGAGAATCATCAAGGTGATTGCAAGAAAACTGCATCAGCCGTTGGAAAAATTTCCTGAAAACATTTCGGAATACGGAAATACTTCAGGGGCCAGCATCCCCCTGCTTTTAAGCGAGCTTGCCGAAAAAAACGAGCTTGTTCGCGGCGAAACGATGCTTCTTTGCGGATTTGGCGGCGGCCTTTGCGCCGGTGCCTGCGTGATCCGCTACTGAATTTCAAGTCAATTACAGAATATTTAAGGAGAAATCATCATGACAAAAGAAGAAGTTTTAGCAAAAGTACAGGAAATCGCAGCAGAACAACTGGACGTTGACAAGGAGGAGATCGTGCTGACGGCAAATATTAAGGATGACCTTGATGCTGACAGTCTTGATGTCTTTGAAATCATGAACGAACTTGAAGACAGCTTTGACATTCAGCTTGATGCCGACGAAAGCATCCAGACGATCGGCGACGTCGTTGACTATGTTCAAAAACAATTGGACGCAAAGAACTAAGAGGTGTTTTTTTGACAAAAGTCGGACTTTTATTCAGCGGACAGGGTGCACAAATTCCCGGAATGGGAAGGGATTTCTATGAAAGAGTGCCGGTCTTTGCCGAAACTATTGACCGGGCTTCGGAAATCTGCGGATTTGATCTGACGGAATGCTTTGGAAGTTCTGAAATGCTCAGGCAGACAAAGTATGTTCAGCCGGCGCTTTGCGCATTTTCGTACGGAGTTTTCAAAGTCTTGAAAAATGCAGTGCCCGGTCTGGACGTTGTCGGCGGAATCGGACTTTCGCTTGGCGAATATCCGGCTCTGATTGCCTCTTCGATGCTTGATTTTGAAACAGGCATGAAACTCGTGTCGAAAAGAGCGGAGTTCATGCAGGAAGACTGCGATCGTTATCCAAGTTCAATGGCTGCAATTTTGAAACCTGACGTTGAACTTGTTGAAAAAACCTGTGCCGAAATTTCGACGGACGAAAGGCCTGTCCTGATTGCCAATTACAATTCGCCAAAACAAGTCGTCATCGGCGGCGATGTCGAAGCCGTTGAAAAAGCATCAGGAAAACTTTCCGGGGAAGGCGGGATGCGCGTGGTCGAATTAAACGTCAATGGTGCGTTTCATACGCCTTTGTTCAGGTCTTCTTCCCAGAGACTTGGTGAAGTCCTGAAAGACGTTTCGTTCAGGGATCCTGAATTTGTCATCGAAAGCAACACTGACAGGATTCCGTTCACGAAGGAAAATGCGGCTGAAATCTTGCAGCGACAAGTCATGTCTCCGACGCATTTTGCTGATTGCGTCGAGAAAATGATCAGGGATTTCGAGGTTGAAGCCTTCATTGAAATCGGGCCCGGCGAGACGCTGTCGAAATTCGTCAGGCAGATCGACCGGAATGTCGGACGCACATCGGTTGAAACGCTTGAAAAAATGCAGAAAGTTTCGCTTTGACGAGGAGGGAATAAACTGTAGCTAAGAATATGCACAAATACAGCCAGATATGATTTAATATTCAACAGAAAGACAAAATGTGAGGTGAATATTATGTCAATGCCGAACCCGAAGAAAACTGCAATCAGGGTTCAGAAGGTCCGCCTGTATCCTGATGCTGAAATGAAGCAGGTCCTGGATGAACTGTGCGATTACCGCAGATACTGCTGGAATGAAGCGCTGGCGCTCTGGAATGACATGTACGAACAGTCACTGATTCTTGGTGACAGAAAATCAAGGCCAAGCGAGTACAAGGTAAGAAATGAACTTGTAGCTGAAAAGCAGGACTGGCAGTATGCGTTATCCGCAAGAGTCCTGCAGCTTTCAGTCAGCGATTTGAACAAGGCATTCAGGAACTTCTTC
>NZ_DAIUCE010000124.1:0-3984 GCF_036846325.1 Ligilactobacillus sp.
AACAGGAAACGTTGAAGAGAAGAGTAGGCGGACTCAAATCCCAAAGAGAGCCTTCAGATGGTGAAAGAAGGCGGAGGAGACAAGCTGAAGATGAGCTCTAAGTTTAACCGAGGGTGCAAGCTCGAGGTTCGTGAGGATACGATATAATCCCAGGCATGATAGTGCCGGAAAAGGCTGCAGCTTGCAGTGAAGATGGGTGGTACCGCGCGGAATGCGTCCCTGTGAAAGAATATCTTTCACGGGGGCGTTTTTTTATTTATACTTGTCCGATTCGACGTCTCTTAAAAAATACAGGGGGTCTTCTTTATGAGCAATCAAGATTACAAATTCGAAACACTGCAACTTCACGCAGGCCAGGTCATCGATGAAACGGGTGCCTGCACGACACCGATTTATCAGGCAACTTCCTACGTCTTCAAGGACGCAAAGGATGCAGCTGCCAAATTCGCCCTGCAGCGTCCGGGCAACATCTATTCTCGTCTGACCAATCCGACGACGGCAGTTCTCGACGAACGCATCGCAAAGCTCGAACACGGCACGGCCGGCATCACGCTTGCCACAGGACTTGCCGCAGTTACAGCTGCAATTACGAACATTGCAGGAGCGGGCGATGAAATCATTTCCTCATCAACAGTTTACGGCGGCACATTCAACCTCTTCAACACGACACTTGATGCGCTTGGCATCAAGACGCACTTCGTCGACCCTGACGACCTTTCCAATTTTGAAAGGGAAATCAATGACAAGACGAAGGCCATCTACGTTGAAACAATCGGCAATCCCGACATCAACCTCATCGACATCGATGCCCTGGCAGAAATTGCGCACGCAAACGGCCTGCTGCTGATTGTTGACAACACGTTTGCTTCTCCATATCTCTATCGTCCGCTCGAACACGGTGCAGACGTCGTCGTTGAATCGGCAACAAAATTCATCGGCGGCCACGGAACGACCATGGGTGGCGTAGTTGTCGAAAAAGGCGACTTCGATTACGCAAAGAGCGGTCGCTATCCTGGATTCACGACACCGAACCCGCAATACAACGGTCTTGTTTACGCAGATCTTCAGGGCGCTGCATTTGTCACGAAGATCCGTTCCGGTGCTCTGCGTGATACGGGCGCTGCCATCTCTCCGTTCAACTCCTTCCTCCTGCTCCAGGGTCTTGAAACGCTGTCCCTCCGCGTTGAACGTCACGTTTCAAATGCCGAGAAAATCATTGACTACCTTTCCAAACATCCAAAGGTTGCATGGATCAAGTACCCTGGTCTTGAATCAAGCAAATATCACGACCTGGCAGTACGTGATTTTCCAAAGGGCGTCGGTTCAATCTTCACGCTGGGACTTACGGGCGGCGAAGAAGCCGGCAAGAAACTGATTGAAAATCTCGAACTGTTCACGCTGCTCGCAAACGTCGGGGATGCAAAGTCGCTGATCATTCATCCTGCTTCAACGACTCATGCGCAGCTTTCAGAAGAAGAACTGAAGGAATCAGGAATCACGCCTGATCTGATCCGCATTTCCGTCGGCATCGAAAACGTTGACGATCTGATTGCGGATCTCGACCAGGCACTGGCCAAAATTTAACTTAGACCCGGGAAGTGACACAAATGACAAAAATCAACAAAGACGGAACAAGACGGGAACTGACGAATCTGAACGTTCAGATGATTGCCCTTGGAGGAAGCATCGGCACCGGACTTTTCCTTGGATCCGGCAGCACGATTCACAGAACCGGCCCATCCATCCTGTTCGTATATCTGATTGTCGGAATCTTTTTCTTCTTCATGCTCCGGGCAATCGGCGAGATGATGTACTCGGATCCTGAACAGCACACGTTCGTTTCCTTCATCTATCACCATCTTGGCCCTTCGCTTGGAAAATTCGCCGAATGGAGCTACTGGCTCGAGCTGACACTTGCCGCAATGGCCGAACTGATTGCAATCGCGACTTACGTCAAGCTATGGCTGCCTGACGTTCCTTCATGGTTGATTCAAGTCATTATCCTGGCGGCCTTGACGCTGATCAATTTAAACGTCGTCAAGTTCTTCGGCAATTCCGAAACGATTCTTTCAGGCATCAAGGTCGTTGCAATCATCTTCTTGATTATCGTGGGCATTTACATGATTGCAACACACCATGAAAATCCTTCCGGAACACACGCTTCCCTAGGCAACATCCTTGACGGATTCACCATGTTCCCGAACGGTTTCCATGAGTTTCTCAATGCCTTTCCAATGGTCTTCTTCGCCTTTCAGGGCATGGAGTTCGTTGGAATCACGACGGCTGAAACCAAGAATCCCAGAGAAGTCCTGCCAAAGGCCATCAACCAGGTCATTGTGCGCATCCTGCTTTTCTACATCGGGGCCCTGTTCGTCATCATGGCAATCACGCCGTGGCGGTCAATCTCGCAAAACGGCAGTCCGTTCGTGCAGATCTTTTCTCTGGCGGGAATTCCGGCTGCCGCTTCAATCATTAACTTCGTCGTCATCGTTGCCGCCTGTTCGACCTTGAACAGCGCAATCTTTTCAACGGGGCGCCACCTGTATCAACTGGCGCGCGAATCTCACAGCCAGAAGATGCAGTTTCTGACGAAGGTTTCAGATCATGGCATCCCCGTCAACAGCGTTCTGTTTTCTGCTTCAGTCATGCTGTTTGCGCCGGTTCTCAGCTGCTTCAAGGCTTTGAGCGATGCGTTTTCCTTCGTTGCTTCGGTTTCGTGCGACATTTATATTCTCGTCTGCATCCTGACCATGATTGCACATTATCGCTACCGCAGATCGGATGCGTTCCTGGAGGACGGCTTCAAGCTTCCTGCCTATAAATTCACGAACCCGGCCACCATCGTGTTCTTCATCTTTATTTTCCTGTCGCTTTTCGTCAGCCGTTCTTCCTTTGGTCCGGCACTCGGCGCCGTTTTGTGGTTCGTCTGCTTCAGACTGGTTCAGAAAATCCGCAATCAGCCCGAAGACGAAATCGAAATCAGCGAATAAGCAGGTCATAATAATAAGAAGAAAAAAATAATTGGGGGAATTACTTTGGGAACACATCAGGAAAACGTCAGGCTGGCACTGGAAATTGCCGAAAGGGCCATGAAACACGCTGAAGAACAAAATGCAGGACTTGACCGCAAAATTCCGGAAGTCACGCGCATTGACGACCTGCAATACGGTCCTGATTCCAGATGGAACCTTTTGGACATCTATCTGCCAGAAGAACACGGAAGGAAAATCCCAGTCATCTTCTATTTTCATGGCGGAAGCTGGATTTCGGGAATCAAGGAAAATGCGCAGTTTTACGGAATGAGTCTTGCCAGACACGGTTTCGCATTCGTCAACATCAGTTACCGGCTCCCGCCTGACGTTGTTTTTCCGGGCAGTCTCAATGACGTCAACCAGGCAATTCACTGGACATGCGACCACGCCATGAAGTACAATCTGGATACCAGGAATGCATTTCTCATCGGAGACAGTGCCGGAGGACAGATGGTCAGTCAGTACCTGACGATTCTGACAAATGACGTTTTTAGAGAAAAATTCGGATACAGCAAGCCGCAAATGACGGTCAAGGCCGCCGCGTTGAACTGCGCCCCTGCATTTTTAGACACACCGGGGATGCTTTACGATTCAAGCAAGGCCTACTTTACGGAAGATATCCTGAAAAATCATCTCGACATGCTTCAGACAGAAAGCTACATCACACCAGCATGGCCGCCGATTTTTCTCATGACTTCCAATGAAGACTTCATCCGCGACTGCAGTCTCGCATTCGCCGGATATCTGAAGGCCAGAAGGGTTCTCTATGAATTCCATGATTACGGTACGAAAGAAGCTCCTCAAAAGCATTGCTTCCATTGCGACGTACGCAATCCCGTCGGTGAACGGTGCAATCTTGACGAACTCTCCTTCTTCAGAAAATATCTTGACTAGCTCGTGAACTACTCGGCCATAAATGACCGAGCTTCTGGGAACACGAAGTAGTATTCAG
>NZ_DAIUCE010000125.1:0-3969 GCF_036846325.1 Ligilactobacillus sp.
TGTCCTATTCCTTAGCCTAACAGAATTGCGGCAAATAAGACAGATGGCAGGAGCGTTTGTAACAAAAATGTAACTTTTTAAAAACCGACAGACAAAAAAGAAGCTGGATTTTTTCCAGCCTCTTTCTCTTGATTTTTACATTGAAAGGTCCGAGCCGTGATTTGCAATGACCTTCTTGTACCAGTAGAACGAATCCTTCGGAATGCGCTTCAGGGACCCGTTTCCGCGGTCATCGCGGTCAACGTAGACGAAGCCGTAACGCTTCTTCATTTCACCCGTTCCGTTGGAGACGAGGTCGATGCATCCCCACATCGTGTAGCCCATCAGGTCAACGCCGTCGATGTTGACGGCATCATCCATTGACTGAATGTTTGCCTGCAGGTACTTGATGCGGTAGTCATCATGAATCTTGCCGTCTTCTGCGATCTGATCGCTCCAGCCGATGCCGTTTTCAACGATCCAGAGCGGCTTGTGATATCTGTCCCAGAGGGTGTTGAGCGCAATGCGGAGACACTGCGGATCAGTTGCCCAGCCCCAGGCATTTGTTTCAAGGTACGGATTCCTGACACCGTCCATTCCCAGGTTGCCGCTTGCCTTTGCTTCCGTTTCATGTGTTGTGACAACACCGGAGCCATAGCATGAGAAGCTCAGGAAGTCTGCCGAATAGTCCCTGATCAGTTCATAGTCTTCAGGCTCATCATCAAGCCTGATGCCTTCCCGTTCATATTTCTTCCACTGATAGTCCGGGTAACGGCCGCCTGTCTGGACATCCGTGTAGAACAGCATCTGCTGGTCATGTTCGAGCACGAGAATCTGGTCGGCAGGATCGCACGTATATGCATACGCAGGTTGATAGGCCAGCATCTGACCGACCATCATCTCAGGATCGATTTCATGTGCCGCCCTGACTGCCTTGGCACTTGCAACGAACTGATTGTGAGCACCCTGGGCGCGGTTCTGCGCATTGTCATCCAGAAGGCCGCCGCCCATGTATGGACACATTTCCATGGCATTGATTTCATTGAACGTCAGCCAGTACTTGACCTTGCCCTTGTAATATTTGAAGACGGTCTTCGCATAGTTTTCGAAGATGTCAATCATCCTGCGGTCATGCCAGCCGCGGAAACGAATCATCAGACTCAGTGGTGTTTCGTAGTGTGAAAGTGTCACGAGCGGTTCCATGCCGTACTTACGGCAGAGATCAAAGACCTTGTCGTAAAATGCAAGACCTTCCTCGTTCGGTTCTGCATCGTCGCCGTTCGGGAAGATGCGCGACCAGTTGAGCGAGAGCCTGAAGCACTTGAATCCCATCTCGGCCATCAGTTTGAGGTCTTCTTCATAATGATGGTAGAAGTCCGTTGCCGTATGGCTCGGATAGTAGAATCCGTCAAGAACGGCCGGCTCGGCATCAGCCGGGAAGTCGAAGTAATCTCCGCCCCAGGAAGTTGCGGACTTGCCTGTCGTGCCGTCAGCCTTCTTCCATGTGACATAGCGCGGTTCCGTCGCCGATCCGTTTGTCACGACGTCAATGGCGTTCAAGCCCTTGCCGCCTTCATCAAATCCACCTTCATACTGGTTGGCAGCCGTTGCGCCGCCCCACAGGAAATCTTCTTTAAAAGCCATTTATTATCCCTCTTTCTTTCTCGTTAGTTTTCCATATGTACAGGATCAATCACGTCCGCCAGGGCGAACCGTTGTGATTCAGTGTCAAAGTCATATTTGAAAATTCCGCAGTTAGGCATGCGATGTTTCCCTAAAACCGGTTCCGGATCCTGCCATGCAGACAGAAAGCTGGCGCAGGCACCGGCATGAGAAACTGCCAGAACCGTGTTGTTTCCATCCTTGTTCATAACCTCAAGCAGGGTCCTTACGACGCGCTCTCTGACCTCATTTTCATCTTCTCCGCCAAATTGCTTGTAATATCCTGCATGACGCTGTTCTCTTGAAGGATGAAGGTATTCGTGCTCTCCTTCAAACGTTCCGAAGCCAACTTCTCTGATGCCCTTGAGCCTTGTATAAGGCAGCGAGGTAATCAGTTCGAGCGTGTCGCTTGCCCGCTCGGAAGTTGAACAGCATGCAGCATCAAACCTGATGCCTTCCCGTTCATAATAAGCAGCTGCCGCCCTGGCCTGTTTGATGCCATTTGGCGTCAGCGGCGAATCGCACCAGCCCTGAATCTTTCCCTGGACGTTGAACAGCGTTTCACCATGTCGCATTAAATATAACGTTTTCTTCATTTTGCTCACCCAATATATATACAAATATCTTTATTGACTTTACATTTCACATTATAGCGCTTTCTTTCAAAGAAAGTCAACTACTTTCTTATAGCATAAAAAAAATAATTATATCGGTTTGAATATCAAAAATAAACTTTCACAAAAAGAAGAGGCTGATCAGAATCAGCCCCTTCCTGCTTAGTTTTTGAGTTCTGCGACTCTTTCGTAAACGTCAACCAGGTCCTTGGCAAGGTCAAGGAAAGTAATTGCATTCATTAAATGATCCTGCGAATGAACTGTCAGAAGTGTGACATTCACATGATTTCCCTGTGCCTCCTGTGTCAGCATCCCGGTCTGGGTATTGTGTGCTTCGACAAGGGCCTGATCGGCATCCTTCAATTTAGCCCTGGCACCTTCAAAGTCGCCGTTTTTAGCGCATGTAATCGCTTCAACAGCAAAGGCCTTGGCGTTACCGGCGTTGATGATCAGCCCCATCGTAATCTGCATTTGTTCTTCTTCAGTGATCTTGTTTTCTTCAGCCATCTGTCGAACCGTCCTTATTTCATCAAGTCAATTGCCTGCTGGAGCACCTTAGGGCCGTTCATCATGCCGTATGCCGTCATATCGATTACGGCCAGCGGAATGTTCGTCCCTTCAAGCTTGTTCTTGAAATCAGCTTCCAGGTAGCGAACTTGCGGTCCGAGCAACACGACGTCAATCTTCTTCGTAGCAAGCTGCTGGTCAGCGTCAGAAGCAGCCGTTGCAAAAATTTCGTAGTCAAGACCTTGTTCCTTTGCGGATGCCTGCATCTTTGACACCAAAAGACTCGTGCTCATCCCTGCAGCGCAGCATAACATGATTGTTTTTTCAGCCATAATAATTACCTCCAGAATCCACCATTTAATGGTCGCGGTAACATTGTTGATTTCATTGGTGTTAACCGCTTTCTTTTTACATTATCATTTATAACATATTGGTACAGATTTGACAAGTACCTTTTTTGCTTGATTGATAACTTTTTTATTGATATATAAAGTAACTTTATAAAATACAGTTTTAAATATACAAAAAGTGCTCTGAATCGCCAAAGCTGTCCAGAGCACTGTATTTTATATTGTAATTTTAGAAGGCACCGCCGCCGGAGTCTCCTCCGGCACCACCGGAATCCCCGGAAGAAAAGCCGCCGGAATCTCCACTTGAGCTGGAAGAGCTGCTGACATGGAAATTAGATGATGCACGGGAAAGAGTTCCGGAGAAACTGTCAGGTTCAAAGCTGCCGTAATCTTCGCTGTCATCGACAAATGCACGGTTTCCCCTGAAGGCCTCATTGACCGCTTCCTTCCCGTAAGTCGCCTTCAACTCCCTGATAACGCGCCTGGCAACACCGAATGCGACCGCATACGGCAGGATTTTCTCCCACAGGACGATGTCCCCAACCTCGCGCAAGTCAAACCGTCCGATGTCCTTCAGCATCTTCTTGAAACATCTTACCTGGTAGCGTTGCTCCTGTCCTTTTTGATTGTACTTGTCGTGAGTCATTCTGTAGTAGAGGATGCAGATTGAAGACAGTGCCAGTTCAGCCAGCAGAATGAGCTGCCATCCGGCAAACAGTCCCTTAAGAAACAAAAAGACCAGCACTGCGATAACAGCATAGACGTTATACTTGAAATAAGTTTTCAGACGTTCATACCACAGGGCGTTCTTCATTGACTTATAGTCGGTGTTCACTCTGGTTTCAGTATGGGAACAC
>NZ_DAIUCE010000126.1:0-3939 GCF_036846325.1 Ligilactobacillus sp.
TAGCGCCGAGAGTAGTTGGGGGATCGCCCCCTGTGAGGGTAGGACGTTGCCATGCTTTCTTATTCCGGCATAGCTCAGTTGGTAGAGCACCTGACTGTTAATCAGGCTGTCGACGGTTCGAGTCCGCCTGCCGGAGTTCTTGGATGGAGAGTTGTCCGAGAGGCCGAAGGAGCATGATTGGAAATCATGTAAGGGGGTAATGACCTCCTTCGAGGGTTCGAATCCCTCACTCTCCGTTTTATTATTTTATGGCCCGTTGGTCAAGTGGTTAAGACACCGCCCTTTCACGGCGGTAACATGGGTTCAAATCCCGTACGGGTCATTTTGCCGGTTTAGCTCAGTTGGTAGAGCATCGGTATCGTAAACCGAGGGTCACTGGTTCGAGTCCAGCAACCGGCATCAGAGTACTTTAAGTCTGCAGTAATGCAGGCTTTTTTGTTGACTTAAGCAAAAACAATCAGGCAGGTATCGGTTGATCTTTCCTTCACAGGCAGTCGTCAAAACAGCGATGCACGGCAAATAACCTGAGATGTTCATATTGTCTCAGGTTGGCTTGCCGTGCATCTTTTTCAGGTTATGACCGTAATTAAAACGGTGCAATCCACTGGTCATCAGTATCTGAAAAAGGCATTACGTATTTTTTCGATGTCGCGTGTTTGAGTCAGGCAAAGCATCAGTAAAATTCTGGCTTTAAACGGGGTTAGAGTGTTGGATCCGATGAAGTGATTCTTCGGGTCAAAAACCTGTTCATCAAAGACAATCGAATGCGGAACGCGGGAACTTCTGACGATGATTGTGCCTTTTTCCGCCAATTCATCAAGCTTTTGCAGCCATGCCTGGGAATAATTGCCGCTGCCCGTTCCAATGATGACAATCCCGTCGCAATCGTGTTCCAGCGCATCTAGAATGGCAGTGTCGGCCCCTGCATAATATGTTGCCATCCTGACTTTGGGAAAAGCTTCAAATTGTTTGTTGCAGAACCTGGAAAACAGCGTGTGCCTTGTCGTCGGATGATTCGTGATGAAGACGTCGGCATCGCGCATGTATCCCAATGCTGCCTGTTCATTCAGGCCAAAGGCATCTATTTTATGGTTGTTTGTTTTTGCAATGTTGCGTGCGGAATAAATCGTGCTTGAAAAAAGGCACATGACGCCGCAACCATGCGCCTGGTCATTTGCAGCAAGGGCAATTGCCTGAAAAAGGTTGAAGGGGCCGTCGGGACTCGTTGCAGTGGCAGGACGCATCGCTCCTGTTAAAACAACAGGTTTTTCAGTTGCAACCGTCAGATTAAGAAAATAAGCGGTTTCTTCAATCGTGTCGGTTCCGTGGGTGATGACGATGCCGTCAACGTCGGGACGTTTTGCCTGCTCGTTAATGGTATTGCGCAGTTTTATCCAGTATCGTTCGTTCATTTCGTTTGAATCGACCGAAATGAGCGAAATCATTTCAATTTCAGCCAGATCGTTGATTTGAGGAATGGTTTTCAGAACATCACTGACGTCAATCGTTCCTGCACGGTATTCTGTCGTGCGGCCATCTTCTCCGCTGCCGGCAATCGTTCCGCCGGTGGCAATTACGATAATTTTCTTCATCTGCTTTTGGGCGAGTTCCCGATACTTTTGAATATTGGCGTCATTTCGCAATTTCTCGCCCTTCTCCTTTCGTGATGATTGAATGATGGGAATGAACCTCGTTTTGAGATCATGATCATGTTTTGTGTCAAGAGCTGCTTTTGAGACCGGCTCTTTTTTCTTACCAATCTATAGTACCTTAAATGATGTCTTCTATAATGTAAAATTAGCAATAATTTAGAAGATTTTTATTAAATTCAGTCAATGAAGGCAAAATGGTTAAAATTAACCTTTGGAATTAAATGAACGTTAAATCGAGCAGCAAAAAATTGCATCCATGTTAACCGTGGTTAGATTGAAATGAAAAAATTGTTAAATAAGACTCAATTTATAAAAAATAAAATATGAATCAGCTTGACCCTATGTTGTATGATTCATATAATTATAGACATTGGGTGAAAACTCAATCATTTAAAGTGGTTTTAGACAGCAGTTATTCGTCTGGAGGAATTTTTATGGATAATAAACCACAGGATGTCTCATTCTTTGGTCACCCGCGCGGGCTGGCCACGCTCTTTTTCACTGAAATGTGGGAAAGATTCAGTTACTATGGAATGCGCGCCATCCTTTTGTTCTACATGTACTATTCGGTCGCAGAGGGCGGACTTGGATTTGACAAGACCACGGCTGCGTCAATCATGTCGATTTACGGATCGCTTGTTTACCTTTCAAGCGTTATTGGAGGTTTTTTGAGCGACCGTGTATTAGGAAGCAGAAAAACGGTCTTTATCGGCGGAGTTTTGATCATGTTTGGCCATATTGCTCTGGCGACGCCTTTTGGCAGAGTTGCGTTGTTTGTTTCGATTGCATTAATCGTTATTGGTACGGGACTGCTTAAACCAAACGTTTCAGGAATGGTCGGAGATTTGTACAGCGATACCGATCCGAGACGCGATGCCGGGTTCAGTATCTTTGTCTTCGGCATTAACATGGGTGCCTTCATTGCGCCGATTGCAGTCGGATATCTGGGCCAGAACGTCAACTTCCACCTTGGATTTTCGCTTGCGGCAATCGGAATGTTCTTCGGCCTCGTTCAATACGTGATGGACGGCAAGAAGTATCTTTCAAACGACAGTCTTTATCCAAGCGATCCGATTGAAGGTGAAGAGCTTAAGAAAGTCGCAGTCAAGTCGGGTGCCGGTGCTGTCCTGCTCATCTTGATCCTGATCATCATGGCACTCTTTGATGCCTTGAATATCACGAACATCATCAACCTGATCACTGTCATCGCCGTTCTTATTCCGGTCTATTACTTCATCATGATGCTTGGAAGCAAGAAAACGACCAAGGAGGAACGTTCGCGCGTCTTTGCCTATATTCCGCTTTTCCTTGCCTCCATTCTCTTCTGGTCAATTGAAGAGCAGGGATCGGTTGTTCTGGCATTGTTTGCAAATGAGCAGACGCGTCTGACAATTTTCGGGCATGCTTTTCCTTCAAGTCTGTTCCAGAGCATGAATCCTCTGTTCATCATGATTTATGTGCCGTTCTTTGCCAAATTGTGGACTAAGCTTGGCAAGAAGCAGCCGTCATCTCCGGTCAAGTTCGCATATGGATTGTTCTTTGCCGGGATTTCCTTTGTTTGGATGATGATTCCGGGAATGGCCTTCGGGACGTCCGCAAAAGTCAGCCCGCTCTGGCTGGTCATGAGCTGGGCGCTCGTAATTTGCGGTGAAATGCTGATTTCACCAATCGGACTTTCGGTAACCTCAAAACTTGCGCCGAATGCATTCAAGGCACAGATGATGAGCATCTGGTTCTTGAGCGATGCAGTTGCACAGGCACTCAATGCGCAGATTGTGCGTCTGTATTCTCACGAAACGGAAGTCATGTACTTTGGCATCGTCGGCACTATCACGATTGTCTTCGGAATCCTGTTGCTGATTCTTGCACCAAGAATCAGGAAATTGATGCTGGATGTAAAATAAACTGATTTTCAGCCGGGAGTTTTCCCGGCTTTTTTGTTAAATCCAGTAAAGAAGCAGTTTCTGCAAAGAAGGTTTTGGTCGAAAAAGTCGGTTATCTCGCATTTTGGGGCATTTTCTTTAAATAATATTCAAAAAAATCGAAAAAAGACTTGCATTAAGCTTTCAAACACGGTATTATATTTAAGTCGGGTGCGATAAGGCATCAGATATTCAAGGTAATGGAAGGGTAGCGAAGTCTGGCTAAACGCGGCGGACTGTAAATCCGCTCCTTCGGGTTCGGTGGTTCGAATCCACTCCCTTCCACCACCATTGGGGTATAGCCAAGCGGTAAGGCAACGGTTTTTGGTACCGTCATGCACTGGTTCGAATCCAGTTACCCCAAT
>NZ_DAIUCE010000127.1:0-3923 GCF_036846325.1 Ligilactobacillus sp.
AGTTAAAATGTAATTTTAAGGATGAAGATTCAAGTTGGAGCTAATGCGGACATCTGTTACTTAGTAATATTTTTATCAACTTAATGTCAGTTGTTCAGAAGTGTTGCAAGTCAGCGGTGCTTCTTTCCTGCATACTAAAAGGTCATGTCTGAAACTTGAAGTTCTTGTCGCAGGTGTTTTATATGATTTGTCACTTTCAGATTTCAGGTGTAAATATTGAGAAACATTACCGCCGGGGATATTTTGGAAATGTGATTTCTTTTCTTTGCAATGTCGTATAATGATCTTATGGATATTTAATCTCGATGGTGGTGAAGATGATGGAAAGCAATTTTGACTTTCTTATGGTTGATGAAATTCTTAAGCCGTTCTATAAAAAAGCAACTGACATGGAAAAAAACTATGCTGAAGGACAGTTTGGCACTGCCATAGCGACTTCCAGGACAATTGTTGAAAATGTTGCAAAGGAGGAACTGGACCAGGCCTATGTCGAACTTGGAGATCGGGATGGGTTCAATGATTTTCTGAGAAAGATAAAATCCAGGAAACTGGCGCCTGAAAATATTCTTGATAAGTTCTATATGGTCAAACGTCGTGGCAATGAGGCAACACATGAGATGGATGATCGTACAAAGGAAGAAGCCCTCAAGGTCATCGGAAATGTATATGACATTTTAAAGTGGTTTTCCCTTAAGCATAATCCCGAATATGCTGATCAGATATCTTCGCAGGCCTTTGTCGAACCCAAGAAGGATCCGGTGTATCAGACAGCTGAAAGAAAGGTCATATATGTGCAGAATGTTGACAGAAAGATGGGAATTCCAGCGTATGAAGGTGCAGAGAAGGTGGGGGAGACATCAGTTGATGATTTTGAAATTGATGCCACTCCCAACAGCGATGATTTACACAGGATTGCTGAGAAAAGAGTAAAAAGTTATATGACGACTTCCGGTTTGCGCTATGAAATTCCATGGGTTGAACTGGCCTATCGCAAAAAGGACAGGACGTGGTTTCGGGACAGTGATGTACATACGGTTCTGAGGCGTTCAGGAATAAGGAACAAGCCGGGGCTTGAAGGAAATGAATGGTTTGAAACTGATGTGGAAACTGTCAAGGATGCCATAAAGGCTGTTAAGGAGGGCAAAAATTCAATAGAGGCTCCGATTGCAGGTGATGGTGCAAAAATAGTTCTCAGGCCGGAACAGGAAGAGGCAATTGTAAAGACTCAGAGTTGCTTCAGAAAAAAGGACAGAATGCTTTGGAATGCCAAGATGCGTTTTGGCAAAACGATAACGGCTTTGGAACTGATCAAGAGAAGCCGTTATCAGCATGTGCTGATAATGACACATCGCCCGGTGGTTGATGAAGGATGGTTTGCAGACTTCAAGAAAGTCGGACTTCATGAGTTGGGTTATCTGTATGGCTCAAAGCAGCGTGGTTCAAGTCTTGAAGACATGATGAATTCAAGTAAGCCGTACATCTATTTTGCGAGTCTGCAGGACCTGCGAGGTTCAGAACTTGTTGGCGGCAGGCAGGGAGATAAGAATCGTGAACTGTTTGATAATGACTGGGATCTCGTAATTGTTGACGAGGCACATGAAGGAACACAGACAGACCTTGCCAAGAGGGTGATGGAAAAGGTTGTCGGGGAAAGTACGAAGGTCCTGGAGCTTTCGGGAACTCCGTTCAACATCATTGACCAGTATGATGAAGATCAGGTGTTTGTCTGGGATTATACGATGGAGCAGCGCGCGAAAAGGACGTGGAAGTTCAAGCATCCGGAAGAGAAGAACCCATATGCAGAACTTCCTGCCGTGCAAATGTATACTTTCGAAATGAGCAGGCAGTTCAAGGATGCATGTTTTCTCAGTGACGACAGGAAGTCCTTTAATTTCAAAGAGTTCTTCAGGGTTGATGAAAATGGAGAATTTGTTTATGAAGATAATGTCAGACAGTTTTTAAGAAACATTACTACACCTGATTCCAAGAACAACTATCCGTTTTCAACCAAGGAGTTCCGCGACAATCTCAGGCATACGCTTTGGATTCTTCCGGGTATAAAGGAAGCTGATGCGTTGGAGAAGCTTTTGCGGGAGAATCCTGTTTTCGGAATGGATTACGCCATTGTCAACGTTGTTCACAATGGCGACAATGAAAACGGTCTGGCAACCGATGATGAAATGAAGATGGTTCGTGATGCCATTGGACCAAATCCCGAAAATACCAGGACAATTACGCTGACTGTCAGGAAAATGACAACGGGTGTCACTGTCAGGGAGTGGACGGGTGTGTTGTTCCTTTCCAATACGAACAGTGCAATGCAGTATCTTCAAGCCGCTTTTAGGGCACAGACCCCATATTCGAGTGAAGAATTTGGCGTAAAGACCAATTGCTATATCTTTGACTTTGCACCTGATCGTGCCTTGACGGTAATGGCTGAAGCAAGCAGGCTCAATACTGGCGTTGGCAAGCTGACGACTGGAGAACAGAGAAGAAAGATGGGCGATCTTCTTAATTTTCTGCCGATCATCGGTGAACATGGACAGGGGATGAAACCATACGATGTTGACGATCTTTTGACCCAGATCAAGCGTGTGTATGCCGAAAAAGCTGTCAGGACCGGTTTTGACGATGATTCCATCTACAGTGATGCGATGCTGATGCTCAATGATGCGGATGTAAGGGACTTTAATGATCTCAAGGCCATTGTCGGGCAGACCAGGGCGGAAAAGAAGAAGCTGAAGGTTGATGTAAATTCACAGGGCCTTACGGAAGATGAGTATAACAAGGCAACCAAGGGTAAAAAGAAGCCAAGGAAAGAGCGTTCTGCAGAGGAGCAGGAAGCCATTGAAAAAATGAATGAACTGAAGAAACAGCGCAAGACGATGATTTCGATCCTGCGTTCCGTTTCAATTCGCATTCCGATGCTGATATACGGAATGGACATCGACATTGACAAGGATGTTGATATCAGAAAGTTCGTTAAATTAGTGGATGACAAATCATGGGCGGAATTCATGCCGAACGGCGTTACCAAGGAGCTTTTCAGAAAGTTCATTAAGTACTATGATCCTGAGGTGTTCATTGAAGCCGGAAGAATCATAAGACGTCGTGTCAAGGCACTGGACAGTCTTGATCCAATGGAGCGTGTCGAAAAGATAGCCGAAATATTCGGAACATTCCGAAATGTGGACAAGGAAACGGTTCTGACTCCATGGCGTGTGGTAAACATGCACATGGGAAAGACAATAGGCGGATACTCATTTTATGATGACAACTACAATAATACGACCGTTGAAGGCAAGAATGCGGCGCATTGGGTGAATACGGAGTATACTGACAGGATATTCAGAATTGCCGATCCGCAGAACAACAATGTGCATATTCTTGAAATCAATTCAAAGACAGGGCTTTATCCTCTGTATGCAACGATGTCTCTTTATTACTGTGAATATATGAAGATGGTAAATGAATCTGCCGGCAAATTCAGCTTGGAAGACGAGAGAAGAATATGGCAGAAGATTCTGCGTGAGAACATCTTTGTCGTTGCGAAGACAAAGATGGCAAAGACAATCACTCAGCGTACCCTTGCAGGATATCTGGACATGGATACTAACGTTGAGTTTGTGGATAATATTGTAGAGGATGCGAAAGAGGATGCTAAAAAGGAAGCAAGGAAGATAGAAGGGATTTTTGGTGGAATGAAATTTGATGTTGTTATCGGTAATCCGCCGTATCAGGCTAAGTCAAAGGGAAAGCAGGAAAAGTATGCTCCGCCGATCTATAATGAATTCATGGATCTTTCATATAACCTGGCGGATATTGTAACGCTCATCACGCCGGCGAGATTCCTGTTTGATGCGGGAAGTACGCCTAAGAGTTGGAACAGAAAGATGTTGGATGATGAGCATTTTAAGGTTGTT
>NZ_DAIUCE010000128.1:0-282 GCF_036846325.1 Ligilactobacillus sp.
CCCGCACAGGTTGGCAATCAATGTCCCCGCCGCACATAAATTCTGTGACAGCACGTATCGCATTGCTCCGCCGAAAAATGCAAAGCATGCAACGCTGATATTTTCAGCCAGTTTCATAAAAATCACCCCATGGCTATTAAGTATACGCCTATCAGCGGTTCATGTCGACATTTCCCATGCAGGGCTGTGCACCGCCTGCTCAATCAGGACTCCCAGGCAGGATTACGGACAAAAAAAGAAGCCGGAATCTTTCCCAGCCTCTCTAGCATTCCGCAAGCTTTT
>NZ_DAIUCE010000128.1:292-3893 GCF_036846325.1 Ligilactobacillus sp.
ACGCTCATGAGCCCGTATATGGGCAGCCTTGGTTGCGGTCAAAGCACACATTTAACGGTGTACACAAATAAAGTCCAGGATGAAATTTGCAATTAACTGCAAATCATCTGGGACTTTTATCAGAGACATAGTTTTTTCCCAGCCTCTCTAGCATTCCGCAAGCTTTTCCTCAAGATATCTCTTCAGATCGCCGTACTTGCGGTACCCGACGACCTTCTCCCTGGCCACGCCGTTTTCAAAGATCATCAAGGTCGGCAGATTCATGACGTTTCTGTCTTCGGCAAGCTTCCTGTGATGCTCGACGTCAACGCTCAGAAACCTGACCTGACCGCGATATTCCTTAACCGAAAAATCGCGCTCCAGCTGCTCCAGTACCGGCGCCATCATCTTGCAAGGTCCGCACCAGTCAGCGAAGAAGTCAACGACTACAAGCGGTGCCTGTCTGATATCCTCTTCAAACGCGTGCTCATTCGTCTTTTTAGCCATCTGATCACCCCATCCAAGATGAGTATAACACATCAGACCCTAATCAATAAACTTTTCAATCACTTCAGCCACAGCATCGTGATTGTTGTCAGCTTCCGTCACGTAGTCCGCGATTTCCTTGACAAATTCACGGCCGTTGGCCACTGACACGCCCAGACCGGCTGCCTTGATCATCGGAACATCGTTGCCGTTGTCGCCGATTGCGATGATTTCCTCCGGCCTGATACCCAAAAGCTCTCCAAGATGCAGCGTTGCCTGACCCTTGTCTGCTTTTCTTGAATTGAATTCGATATAGCGGTCAGACGAAAAGGTGATGTTCAGCGGTTCTTCAAAGTTTTCCTGAACATATTTCTGCAATGCAAGCCGTTCGTCTTCAGACGGCACGTTGAAGATGATCTTCGTGATCGGAGTCTCACGAAGAAACTCGATGCTTTCTTCTTCCGGCTGTTCATAACCGTCGAGTCTGCCGTCAATGTATGCCAGTTCGTCATCGTTAAGGTTCCAGATGTACAGGCCGTCAACCGTATAGACATGAACGCAGTATTCAGGATGGGCAATCCCGAGCCTGAACAGTTCCTTTACGGTTTCAAAATTCATCGTTTCCGTCTTGATGACTCTGTTGTCCTTGTTTTCAACGATTGCCGCACCGTTGTATGAAATCACGTACTGTCCCGGAACATTCTTCAACCCAAGCGTTTCAAGATTTCCCTGCACTGACAGGAAGCCGCGTCCTGTATTCGGAGCGAAGCGAACGCCTTTTTTAACGGCACGCTTGACTGCTTCAACTGTTCTCGGCGTGATTGTCTTGTTGTCGGCAAGCAGCGTTTCATCCATGTCGCATACGATAAGCTTATACATAACAGTACCTCCATAATTTAAACGTTTTCACAAGGCTATCTTATAATATTTGTACCAATAAGTCAACGCGAATAACGATAATTGCATAAAAAAACTCGTTAAGACGTAAAAATCATTATAAATACTTTTATTTAATCACATCCAAATCAGCCGTCCTCAGTTCACCGACAATTTTTACTCCGTCTTCCCGGACGCCCATCAGCATTTCATCACCCGTTGAAAAGCCGTGCGCATCAAAGAAGCTCCCTGCATCAGACCCTGTCGGGACAAGCGTGCACAGCTGACTGAAACGTTCGCGCATCAGGGCCTTCTTCAGCGCTTCGATGACTTTTCCTCCGACCCCCTGACCGACGGCATCATAATCGACCATGACCAGCCCCAGCCATGCGGTCCTGGTTGTCGGAAAATTCAGTACGACGTCAGCAATCGCAACGAGACTGTCAGCATCATACATTCCGAGATAAAACTTGTCTTCCGGCAAAACTCCTTCCGGGATGCTCGTCAGATCACTCATCACGTCTGATTTTTCCACTTCATGATTCAAAAACAGCGCATGATATCCTGAATGTCTTCTCTGCAGCGCAAAAATTTCTCCGCCGTCTTCTTCAGTCAGTCTTCTGACCTGATAAGGCAGAAGAAAGTTCAGTCTTTCGACCAGCATTCTGATCCCTCCTTGATTTCAAAAAGGACCGGAAGCATTTCCGGTCCGAAGTTTCATGTTAATTTCTTATCTTATGCACAACAACCGTTGCCGCCAATGAAGCCAGCACGATTCCGCCAAACAGCGCAGCCGGGATTTCGATGTCAATCATCGGAATCGTCAGGAACAGCTTGACCGCAATCAATGCAATCAGAATATATGCCGTAACCTCAAGTTCAGGCAGGATTTCCATCAGCCTCATGACAACTTCCGCAATTCCCCGCATGCACAGAATGCCAATCAGGCCGCCAATCAGGACGATGACCGGATTTGGTGAAATTGCAAGCGAAGCCAGAATCGAGTCAATCGAAAAGACCATGTCCATCAATTCAATCGACACGACCACGGACCAGAAAAGCGGCAGAATCTGAAAACGGCTCTTCTTCTCCCGATGGTGCACCGACTCAGGATGCCGCATCTTCCAGAAGTGATTCAGGGACAGATACATTAAGTACAGTGCGCCAAAGACCTTGACTTCCCAGAAATTGATTAAATATGCGCCGAGTCCGATCATGATGAAGCGAAAGACGTACGCCCCCCACAATCCGTAAAACAGGGACTTTTCCTGCTGGACCTTATCCGGAAGCTTCTGCGTCTGTGCGGCAAGCACAATCGCATTGTCAACCGAAAGCAGACATTCAATCAAAACAAGCGAGAGGATAATCATCCAGTCCTCGCCAGACGTAATCACCGTCCTCCAATTTTCCAAATCAAAAAACGGACCATACAATTTTTCAATTAGTGACAATCACGGTTCTCCCTTACTGTTTATTCAAATTAATTCTACCATGAACGGACAGTGATGATGAATATTCCAAATTGTAAGTTTTTCATAAGTTACAAAATCCTGAGCAGGTCCCTGCCATATGTACTCCTGACTTCTTCCATCACGACGAATGCCTTCGGATCAAGCTCAGTGATCAGGTTCATCAGCTTCACAAGATCCTTCGTGTCGCAGACGCAGTAAAGCAGCTGCTTCTTCTGACCGCTGACGTACCCGTGACCATCGATGATCGTCACGCCCTGCCCTGTTGCATCGGACAATGCCGCCGCCAGTTCCTCGAACCTTTCCGAGATGATTGTCAGGGAGCGTTTTTCCACGAACTGTGCGAGCAGTTTGTTCAATATCACCGCTGACAAATACAGTTCCACGATCGTCAGCAGCATATTTTCAAAGCCGATGACCGCCGCCGACGGAATTGCCACCATCAAATCGAAGCAAAGCATGGCAGAACCGGTTTTGATGCCAAGGAACTTGTTTACGATTCTGGCAAGAATCGTCGAACCGGCCAGAGTTCCCTCGCCCTTCATGATGAATCCCATTGCGACGCCCATCAGTGCACCACCGATCAGTGCCGCCACCAGGGGATCATGCAGCGGGAAACGCATTGACCCGATCAGTTTCAAAAAGACCGAAATCATCGTGATTGTATATAACGTATAAAAAACGGTTTCCTTGTTCAGCAGTTTCCAGCCGACAAGAAGCAGCAGTCCGTTCAACACGATGTTCGTCAGGCTCGGCGCAATTTTCAGCCAGTAGTAGAAAATCGTCATGAG
>NZ_DAIUCE010000129.1:0-3871 GCF_036846325.1 Ligilactobacillus sp.
CGATTCATGTCAGTGACCCGGATGTGGAAAGGCTGCTTGAAAACATCAGGTGGAGTCAGCGGGGAAACATGATTTCCATTCCGACCGACTGCCCGCAGCGGGAGCGCATGGGCTGGACCGGAGACATGCAGGTGTTTGCTCCGGCATCCACCTTCTATTATGATACGGAGGCGCTGATTTCCCGCTGGCTTCACTGCGTCCGGGCAGACCAGCAGGATGACGGCGAAATCCTCGACTATTCCCCGGCACCACGGGACTTCTTTGAAAATACAGGGTTTACGGGCTCACTGTCATCTGCCGGATGGGGGGATGCAGTCATCATGGTTCCGTGGGCAATGTATCAGCGCTACGGCCACAGGAAGATTCTTGAGGACAACCTTGATGCCATGGTTTCGTGGCACGAATACGAGCGAAGAAGCGCAGCTGAAGGGAAGACCGGATTGGACCGGTACGTGTGGGACAACAAGTTCAACTACGGTGACTGGATGTTTCCAAGCTTCATGATGGAAAATCCCGATCCGATGAAGACTTCGGAAGTGACGAGAGATCTTGTTGGAACAGTATTTCTGGCCCACAGTTCAGAGCTTCTGGGAAAAATCTTCGAGGTGCTCGGAAAGGACGGCTCCGACTTCTTCGAATATGCTGCAAATGTCAGGTCTGCCTTCACGGAACGCTTTGTAACGGATGACGGACGCCTGAGAAACGACTATCAGGGATGCTATGTCCTGGCCCTTGCATTTGACATGGTGCCGGATGGTGTCAGAAAGTCCCTGGCAAAGAGACTGGCGGAGATGATTGAGGAAAACGGCTGCCGGCTTGACACGGGTTTTCTGTCTGTTCCTTATCTTCTTGATGTTTTGTGCGATAACGGCTATGAGAAACTTGCCGCAAGACTGTTCATGCAGGACAAGTGTCCTTCGTGGCTTTATGAGGTGAAAAAAGGTGCGACGACTCTCTGGGAGTCATGGGCATGCATCACGCCGGACGGACATGTCGGGACGTTTTCATTCAATCACTATGCGATGGGGTGCGTCCTTGACTGGTTCGTCCGCAGAGTGTGCGGGCTCAGGCTGCTGGCTCCGGGCGGACGGAGGATTGCCGTAAATCCCGATGTCGATCTTTCGATGGACTTCGAACTTGAATACCGCACTGAATACGGAAAGATCAGGATAGCCAAGGATGGGGACAAGCTTGAGGTTGAAACGACGGGAGAAATTGAGGTTGTAAGATAGGCTGAGAAAAAACACAGTTTGAATCGAAGCCCCAGGTGATTTGCAGTTGACTGCAGATTTCACCTGGGGTTTTGTGTATACGAATAACCGGAAAGAGTGAGAACTGAAATTTACGGGCAAAACGGCGATTTCTTGGATTTGCCCGTAAAAAGCAGCCCTCATGACAGGAGAATTGTCCTGCAGCACAAATGTCCGGATGAAATTTGCAGTTGGCTGAAAAAACGTCCGGATTTTTACTTGAGACACATTTTTTCAATGCTCTTCTCACCTGCTGCCTGTCGGGTAAATGCAGCACCATGCTTCGAAGACCTGCAGGTGCCTCATGCACCGAAGCAGAAACCCGGCTCTGTATTTTACACAATAATCGAATATTAGAAAAAAGTCATATTAAAATAATTATTGAAAAAGATAACGGTTTCTGTTAATGTTAATTTAACAAATATTTCAAAATGGGGGAAGAAATATGAAGAAAAGAATGTTGTTGGCGGCGTCTCTTGTGCTGGTTGCGGGAGGACTTTCAGCATGCGGGAGCAAGAGCGAAAAAAGTACGGACACGGTCAGGAATGCGGTCCACAGGAATGCTGAGTCAAGGGAGGACAAGGCAGTGAACAAGGCGCTTGACGCGTTTTCTTCGCTCAAGGGGGCCAAGATTCAGGATACCGTGCATGTCAAGACGGTGGAGGGAAGTCAGACGAAGAATGTTGAAATGAACATGGGCGTGGAGTATCATGCAGATCCGTTCGGGTCCAAGGCGAGCGTGACCACGGTTGTCAACAGCGAGGTTTCGCATTCAACGGTCATGACCGACGGCAAGGATATGTACCTGCAGCTTTCGAACGTCTATGCGAACGGCAAGACATACCGCAGAACGCTCAAGGGGCAGATCGGATACAACAAGTTTGCCACTGATGCGGCAAATACAGCACCGAAGCTGCTCAAGGCCATGAAGAAGGCCAAAGCGAAGATCACCGTGAAGAACGAAGACGGTGAGACGGTCATTTCCTGCGATGCCTCGAAGAAGAAGCTGACTGACGCTCAGAAGACGGAACTGCTGCGCATCACAAGCCCGGTTGAGAATACGTATGCAAGCTATGAGAAGTCAGAACTTGCGCGGTGGAAATTCGACGAGGTGAATCTTGAGGTGCATGTCGACTCAGACACCAGCCAGCCGAAGAGCTACACGGCAAACGTCACGGCTGTACGCACGGGAACGGACGGTACCAAGAGCACCCGTACGGAATCATTTGACGGAAGATACGTCAGCGTAAACGGAACCGGTGCGGTTGAAATGCCGAAGGAATACATCGATTACGACCAGAATCACACGAAGAACTAGCACTGTATTTTTCAACACGGGGGGAAGATAAATGAGAAGAAAGCTGGCAGTTACGGCCGTGACTCTGCTTGTGGCATGCGGACTGTCCGCCTGCGCAGGCGGCGGTAATGCGAAGAAGACAGGCGGTTCCGGAGACACGACCGTTGACACGGAAAAGAAGGTTTCAAAAAAGGACCGGGTTTTGTCGGAAGCGGTCGATGCAGAAAAGAAGGTAAAGGGCGCCAGAATTGAGACGAGATTCTTCGTCAAGCACACTGGCGACGGGCATGACAACACGGTTTCGTATAAAACGAAAACGGAATATACGGAAAAACCGGTGACGCTCAAGTCAGACGCATCAATCCGTTTCCAGGAAGGAGCCAGGGACAACAAGTACGTTCTGTACTACGACGGAAAGGACCTCTACAATACGGCGATGATTGGCCTTACGCAGGGCAGAAGCTACAGGCAGGCCATCGACAGCGCCCAGTCAAACTACAGGTTCATCGTTCAGAATCCGAATATTGCAAGGGATTATCTTGAAGTCATGAGTGACAACAAGGTCAAGTTCAATCTCAAGGAAGAAGGCGGCGAATATGCGCTGGTATTCAGGGTACCGGAAAATCCTTCCGACAGGCTCAAGAAGGAACTGCTCGAGGTTCTCGGCAGAGATGATGCCACGGCAAAGAGACTCTACAGCACGGATCTGAAGAACGTCAGCTTCACCAATGCCACGTTTAACGTTCATGTGGACAAGAAGACATATGAGCCGAAGTCGTTTGGACTTGAGATGACCACCGTCGTCTCGTCTGCTTCAGGCCGGAAGTTCACGACGCTTCATTCGTTTGACGGCAAGTACTATGACGTCAACAAGGTGGAAAGACAGAAGATGCCGTCCAGGGTTGATGAGGTGCTGAAGTAAGTGTGAGTTTGGCGTTCTGCTTGTGTCAGGAAATACACAGGATGTCAACATATCCGCCTGTGGAAGAATTTGTGAGAAGAATATCCACAGAAAGCAGCTTGTGGATAAGAATGAATAGGATTTGGAAGAAGCAAGGCCCGGATGATTCGCAACTGCGGATCGTCCGGGCTTTGTTTTGCTGTCATAATGGGATTTTCCACCAGGTTTGGTGGGAGAAGTGTGGATTTTTCCACCAGGTTTGGTGGGCGAAGTGCGGATTTTCCACCAGGATTGGTGGGAGAAGTGTGGATTTTTCCACCAGGTTTGGTGGGCGAAGTGTGGATTTTCCACCAAAATTGGTGGGCGAAGCGCAGAATTTTCCACCAGGTTTGGTGGGTGAGACGCGAATTTTCCACCAGGTTT
>NZ_DAIUCE010000130.1:0-160 GCF_036846325.1 Ligilactobacillus sp.
GTGACGAACTTCAGGCAAGGTTCGACAGGGTAACTGAGCAGCTGAGGGAGCTCGGGGAAGATTGGGATGATGATGAGTAAGAAAGAGAGGTAAGCTCAGTGACCGGCCCCTATGATTTTGCTGAAAAAGGCTTTTAATTATGCAGGAAATGTGGTATTAC
>NZ_DAIUCE010000130.1:170-865 GCF_036846325.1 Ligilactobacillus sp.
CACTACTTGTAGCTTGCGCAGGTTGACCCGCCAAATAGTCTCCGGTTTTCATGCCGGGGACTTTTTTGTTATGCGGATTTGAACGAGGTGAGGTAAAGAATGGGCAAATGAAAAAGCATCCCGGGTGGGGGGATGCTTTTTTTGGTGACGACAACATCAATATAGATAAATGCTTTTAACTTCCGGTCATAGCATTGTGGCACGAATTTAATGATACATTACATAAAGCTCAATCTGTTTCTACTGTTCACTTTGCAATTTGGTCACAATGGCATTCACTATTTCCTCGACTTTCGGCAAGTCAATTACAAACCATTCCCTGGGTGTTATCACCTTTCCATTAGGAGCCTTGATGCTTACATCAAGTCTGTAGTCTTCAAGAACATGATGAATCGCTGTTTCCAGTTTTTCCGGATTGAGATTAATTACCTGAAACTGCTCAACAACCTTAACGGGCGCATAGAGGTATGTGGATTCATTCTCGGCATTTGCGATGCGCTGCTGAACACTGTTTTTTGTAAACCCAATCTTATAAAGTGACTTTATATTTGCTATCTGCGGATCTTCGCTCAAGGATTTCAGAACATAGATATAGCCGGTCTTATAATCATCGCCCGTTAAATTCACCTCACCGGTTTCAATGTCACTAATGGCTTTTCCACGTCCATACAGAGAAGCACCCAATCCATGATACC
>NZ_DAIUCE010000130.1:875-3862 GCF_036846325.1 Ligilactobacillus sp.
AACATGTACCCGCCTGTCATCATATTTTCTGTTTCTATCATATTTTTGAACGTCTTCCCCAAAGGATTCAATGTATATCAACTGGTTCTTCAACAGATAATAGTGATGAAGAACTATGTTATAGTTCTTGAAGGGGACGAACTTCCTCAAGCCGCTGGCAAGCTCCCTTTGAACCTGCTTGAACATCTTCTTGTATTCCGAAAAATCGTCCACTTGATTTCTCTTGACATTTGCGCCTGAACTATTCCTTTGCTTGCGAGTTACCTTTGTTGTATTGAAGAAATTAATCTCCTCGGAATCAACATCGTCCAAATCTTCGAACAACACAGAGTCATCATTCAGAACATCATCCAGTGAATTGAAGCCTTCCCCGTTAACATCCTTCTTGATTTCGTCGTTCAACTTGTCATAAGCAGTTGGTTCCTCTTCAACCAGCAATCCCAAAGAATCGTATTCCCTAAGCTCACTGGCCTTCTTCTGCAGTCCGAGCAGCTTGTGGTACATGCTGCGCTCATTGAGGTTATTCTCGCTGTTCTGCGGCATACGAGCATTTTTTCTGACCCATTCCTCTATTTCATGTACAGATATCCGTTTCTTCTTTTCTTCAACAGGTTCTATCAAATCATCTAAATCCGGATCATTCAAGATGTCATCAATGCTTCGATATTCATTACTTTCCATTTTGGGCCTTCTTCCGTGCTTTCAAATCCCTAAGCTTTGCCAGTGCATAAGCGTACCTGACTTCAATTTCATCATTTGAATCCTTGCTTGGCTTCCTGTGATTCTCCAATACCCACTTCTTAATCTTAGGATAGATGACGTAAAGTTCCTCATCTGAGAATTCAGCCTTTGTTGCATCTATTGACTGCTGAATCCGACGCAATGCCTTGCTGTCAATATTGCTTGACATGATCTCATATGCCCGTTGGAATGGGTTAATTGAATCTATTAAATTAATGTCAAGATCATCAACATTGATGAACTTATCCGCCATCCTTATGAATTGCTTGCTGTTTCCGAATTCATCACTCGTCTCTTCTTTTTTCGCCTGCTTCAAGTTCATTTCTGCAACTACATATTGACGTACATCTTCAAGTTCTTCATCATTCAAATCGGGATTCTGCTGCAGAATAACCTTAGGAATCAGCTCCTTGGTGATTATTTCCGGCTTGGCATTTGCAGCAATGGCCTTCTGTACATCATCGTCCTGCAAAATAGCTGCCTTCAAATCAGAAAGATCATTCTCAATGATGTCTCTTGTACGCGGTGTCGACGGTTCACGCAATCCTTTTACATAAATGGAAGGTCCATCATTTTCGGTACCGTCAACTATAGCAGAAGGTCCTTTTTTACTTTTACCATTTCCACCGCTCTTCAGTTTCAATTCAGGAGCCATTACCTGCTCCATCAGCAATGAAGCCGTTACTGCCTTGAGAATGGTATTAACGGCAACTGTAACGTCATCATCTTCTGCATCAGGCTTGGCAATCAAATTGGTAAACTGAGCATGAGTCTTGTTGTCACTGTCACGAGTTACCCTGCCGATAATCTGTACTATTTCCGTAAGCGAACCACGATAGCCGATTGTCAATGCGTATTCTGCCCACGGCCAGTCAAATCCTTCCTTCGCCATTCCCAGAGCAATTATGATATCAAGGTCATCAGCAGAATTCATATTGCGCAAATATTCCTGAACCTTCTCACGTCCTTCTTCAGTAACAAGATCGGCAACCTTCAACACCTTGCCGTCACCACTGCGCTTTATATAATCGATTCCCGTTTCCGGATCCTTCTCCATGAATTCGCCGATGGCATCCTCGATATGTCCAACCTCCTCATACTTATCCTTGGTTGATTCCGAAGAATTGACATTTGGAATATGGATGATTGTCTTCTTGTCAGTATCGATAGCCTTATCCAAGGCATCCAGATATGTACCCTGATAAAATTTATAATCGATTCCGAATGACTTCAGATACTTGTATCCGTCAAGCTGCTCGTAGTAGGAGTAGTTAACCTTATCGAATAAAAGTTCATCCTGCATGGTCAGAATTGGCTGTGAATCCCCACGGAAATAAGAGCCGGTCATCGCCAGGATATGCGCTGTTGAATTATGCATGATGTTTTTCAAAGCATTTCCCAAAACGGAATTGTCATTTGCAGAAACATGATGGAATTCATCAATGGCAATCAACGTGTCATCAAATTTTGCATCATCTTCAACCTCCTCATATGCAAATCTTAACGTTGCATGCGTGCAGATGAGGATTCTGGCATCCGGATCATTCAAAAATTCCACAAAACGTCTGACATTGCTCTTTTCACCGCCTGACGTCAAATCATAATGCGGATCGATTTTCCAGTCTTCATAAAAGCCGAAACTGGTCAGGTCAGTATCCCTGAAAGAGCGTCCGATAGAACGTTCGGGAACAGCAACGATAACCTTCTTTATTCCCTGATTTGCAAGCTTGTCCAGTGCAACGAACATCAGAGCCCGAGACTTGCCGGATGCCGGAGGAGCCTTGACGAGAAGATACTTCGAATTCCTCTTTTCATATACTCTTGCCTGCATGGCACGCATGCCAAGCTTGTTAGTATTGGTACTGTTACCAGTCCTATGGTATTCAACCGAAACAACATCCTTATCACTCATTGTCATTATCTTCCTTTCATATCCATCTGCTAAAAATTCATCATGCTTATCATTAATGACAAACGCTGGGAAATTAAATCTGATAATCATCAGCTTATTTTACTAAAATCACTTAAATACTAATCCTGCTCATCCTTGCTTTTCGTTTCATTGCTGTACATTTTCAGCAAATATGACAGCCTTTCACTGTCATCCTTGAAGCCGGACTGCCTGTAAGCACGGTCAACAACCTGATCCAGTTCCCGGTGTGCCTTGAGAAGCCTTTCATTCATGGGCTTGGGATTGTTCCTTGCCAGGGGAGTTCCATATAATTCTGCCAATGTCCCCCCCTCTT
>NZ_DAIUCE010000131.1:0-3861 GCF_036846325.1 Ligilactobacillus sp.
ATGCTAATTCTTGAAACTGTGAATCGGAGCCGGAATCAGTCCGCCGCGATGAATCATGTCGGCAGAACTTGCCGGATTGACGCCCATGATCGGCGCATGTCCGAGGAGACCGCCGAATTCAACGGTGTCACCGACCTTCTTGCCGGGAACCGGAATGACGCGGACGGCGGTCGTCTTGTTGTTGATCATGCCGATTGCCGCCTCATCTGCAATCATGGCACTGATTGTTTCAGCCGGCGTGTCGCCGGGAACGGCAATCATGTCAAGTCCGACCGAGCAAACCGCCGTCATGGCTTCAAGCTTGGAAAGCGTCAGCGTGCCGGCATTGACAGCGTCGATCATCCCGGCATCTTCGGAAACGGGAATGAAGGCACCCGACAAGCCTCCGACGTGGCTGCAGGCCATGATGCCACCCTTCTTGACGGCATCGTTGAGCATGGCAAGAGCTGCCGTCGTGCCGTGAGTGCCGACCTGCTCAAGGCCAATTTCCTCAAGAACCTGCGCAACGGAGTCACCGACGGCAGGCGTTGGCGCAAGCGACAGGTCGACGATGCCGAACGGAACACCGAGACGTTCTGATGCAACGGATCCGACCATCTGACCCATGCGCGTGACTTTGAATGCCGTCTGCTTGATTGTTTCGGCAACAACGTCCATGGAAGCACCCTTGACTTTTTCAAGCGCCTTCTTGACGACACCGGGGCCGGAAACGCCGACGTTGATGACGGTATCAGGTTCGGAAACGCCGCAGAAACCGCCGGCCATGAACGGGTTGTCTTCAACGGCATTGCAGAAGATGACCATCTTGGCATTCGTCATGAAGTCAAGCTCTGAAGCCTTCTTGACGGCCTGCCCCATTTCGGCAACGGCGTCCATGTTGATGCCGCTTCTCGTCGAGCCGACATTGACCGAAGCACAGACAAGATCGGTCTGCGCCAAAGCTTCCGGAATCGATTTGATCAAAGTCCTGTCGCCGTTTTGATATCCCTTCTGAACAAGCGCAGAATAGCCGCCGATGAAATCGATGCCGAGCGTATGAGCTGCCTTGTCAAGCGTCAGGGCATACTTGACGTAATCCTGATCGTGCGAGGCAGCGGCAATCAAGGAAATCGGCGTTACCGTAACGCGCTTGTTGATGATTGGAATTCCGTACTCTTCCTGAATCTGTTCGCCGACTTTGACCAGATTCCTGGCCTTGGTCGTGATTTTGTCGTAAATCTTCCTGCAGGCCTTGTCGCTGTCCGAATCGATGCAGTCAAGTAATGAGATTCCCATCGTGATCGTACGCACGTCAAGATTCTCGTCAGAAATCATGTGAATCGTTTCTAAAATCTTTTCGCTTTCCATATTCTCCCCCATTAAAGCTGATGCATCGCACGATAGATTTCTTCGTTGCGAATGCGGATCTCAACGCCGAGCTTTTGACCAAGATCTGCGAGTTCCTGTGCCAGAACGCCGAATTCCTTTTCGTTTTCCGGCACGTCTACCATCATCATCATTGTAAAGTAGCCATCCATGATCGTCTGTGACAGATCCAGAATGTTAACCTTGTTTTCTGCCAGATATTGACTTACGCCTGCGATAATTCCGACTTGATCTTCACCGACAGTGGTCAAAATTGCTTTCATCTTCTCTGCACCTCGTTCTTTATATTAAACCTGTTAGTTTTAATAAAAGTATAGCGCATAACTAATAATTTCGCAAAACATTTCGAAATTATTCGTGTTTTTTGTGAAAATGCAGAGCTGTCATGCTGCTTGTTCCGCAGATACCGAATTATGCAGCTCTGCATTTTTCAAAAAGAGGGGGGTTGCAATTACATTCAAATGCATGTAATATATATATGCAAATGCATGTAATCAGAAAAGAGGACATTTACAAAATGGAAAACATTTCAAAGACAATCAATCCGAGAATCCGTGCCACAATCACGGTCATTCTGCTGCTGTCGACATTCGTCAGTCTTGCCAGCCAGACCATGATGCTCACGGCTCTGCCGGTCATTCAAAAGGAGATGCACGTCTCCCTCACGCTCGTCCAGTGGCTCACGACGGGCTACACCCTGATCATCGGGGTCGTCACCCCGCTCTCGTCGAACATGTACGAGAAGTTCCGCAACCGTTCCGTGTTCCTCGGCACAATCGGAACCTTCATCGCAGGCACAATCATCGGCTGCTTTGCGACGAACTTCTGGACCCTGCTTCTTGCGCGCCTGGTTCAGGCCTGTGCCGGCGGCATCCTGATGTCGTTTCAGATGACGACCATGGTCTCCATCTATCCGATGGAAAAACGCGGTACAATCATGGGAATGTCCGGTCTTGTCATCGCATTCGGACCGGCAATCGGACCGACGCTCTCCGGACTCATCGTCAATACGCTGGGCTGGCGCTATATCTTCATCCTGGTTCTTCCGCTGATGGTTCTGGTATTTCTTGTCGGTCTGGCAACTTTCCCCAACTTCAAGGAACCGCGTGACCTCAAGATTGACATTCTGTCCGTCCTGCTGTCTCTTTCAGGCGCCGCACTGACGCTTGCCAGCCTGACCTTCTTCCAGACAAGCGTTGCCCAGGGTGCCGCAATGCTTGTCATCGGTCTCTTCATCCTGACCATGTTCGTCAGAAGACAGCTCAAGCTTGAAGAACCGATGCTCAAGGTCCGCATTATCGGGAATCCCACCTTCCGCAGAATGACGATTGTCGGCATCTTCGCCTTCATGATCCTGCTTGGAACGGAACAGATGATTCCGCTCTTCGCGCAGAATGAATCCCATGTCAGCTCAACCGTGTCAGGAATGATCATGCTTCCCGGAGCAATTGCAAATGCATTTTCCGCAGCAATCGTCGGACGCCTGTACGACCGCTTCGGGCCAAAGTACCTGGTCACGACGGGCGGCATCCTGATGATTGTCGCATCGCTTCCGCTGGTCATGCTCAAGCCGGATACTCCGCTCTGGATCGTAACGGTCGCATACATGCTGAGGATGATCGGCAATGCCCTTGTCTTCTCTCCGGCAATGTCAGAATCCTTCATTGAACTTGACCAGTCGGAGATAAGTCACGCCACTGCCCTGAACAATTCCATCAGGCAGGCATTCGGTGCCACGTCAATCACCATCATGATCGTCGTTTCAGGCATTCCTTCCTCATTTGTGACCGGATTCCATGCTGCAATGTGGGTTACCGTGCTGTTTGCAGTGCTTCTGCTTACAACGTTTGGAATCTACTGGCGCCATTCTCCCAGGAAAAATGCATAGCTTCATGTTTTTAAAAGAGGTAGAAAATGAGATATAGCATCGAAAAATGGTGTTCCATCTTCAATCGCAAGATCCGAAACGAACTCAACCGGCGCTGCAGCAAGTACGGTCTGCACGAGGCAAACTTCGCCTATCTGATCACCATCAGTGAACGTCCCGGCATAAGTCAGGACTATCTGATTCAGAAGCTTCACCGTGAACAGAGCATCGTGACGAAGAACATCAATCATCTTGTCGCAGGCGGATGGCTTGAAAAGAGAGTGTCAAGCACGGACCGGCGCAAGAACGAGCTGTTCCTTACAGAAAAGGGGGCGGAGATTCTCCCCGTGCTGAGGCAGATAGCAGACGAGGTCAGCAGGGAAAGCGTGACCGGACTGACCGAAGAAGAGGCTGAAACACTGGGAACTCTGCTCAAGAAAGCAGCCGAAACATACAACGTATAGATTAATCTGAACCAGAAGGCTTAGTGCCGGACAAAGTCAAGTTGCGACGACTGACCTTGTCCGGCATTTTCTCGTTTTTGATGCATGGGCTGCCAAATGCAGTGCTGCGCATCGCCTGCTCAATCAGGCAAGGTGTGAGAAGCAGCGGTTATGAGCCGTAAGCTA
>NZ_DAIUCE010000132.1:0-3839 GCF_036846325.1 Ligilactobacillus sp.
GCGAGACACAGATTTTCCACCAAGTTTGGTGGGCGAAGCACAGATTTTCCACCAAAATTGGTGGGTGAGACACTGGATTTTCAAAAACTGCAAAAATGCCGGACAAGATCAGGCGGCCTGCACCCTCATTTGTTCGGCATTTCATTTAATTCAAATTAAAAGGTTCCGTTCTCAACATCCAGCAGAAACTCCTTCAAGTGTGCAAAGTACACGGGAGCATTGTCGATCATATGATGATGGCCGCCGTTTGGAGTCGTTACAAAACGGGCGTGAGGAATGGTTTCTGCCATGCGCCTTCCCGTTTCAAGGGGCATCGTTTCGTGTTCGCCGTAAGTGATGAGCGTTGGCACGGAAATGTTGCTGATCTTGTTTCTGATGTCCCAGCCGTCCAAAGCACCGGTGATGATGAATTCATTGTCGCCCTGGAAGTAGTTGTAGACAGGAGTTGCGACGGTGCTTGTCAAATGTCTGATTGCAGGCGGCTGCTTGCGGTCGACGTAGCCGCAGTTAAGTTTGTCAATCAGCTTCTGGTAGCGTTCGTTGTCATAGTCGCCGGAATTTTCGCATTCCTTCATGAAGTCAAGATCGTCTTTTGAGTATTCATGTTCGCGGATCTTGTTGATGTTGACGATGTATTCGGCAATGTTGTCGGTCATGCTGGAAATGATGATGCCCTTGAGGTGCTCTGGATACTTCAGGGCATATTCCTGGGTAATTGCCCCGCCCCATGACTGACCGATGAGGTAGAAGTCGTCGATGCCGAGTTTTTGCCGGACTTCTTCAATTTCATCAACAAAATAGTCCATTCTCAAGAATTTGTCGACGTTTTCCTGCCTGGTGAAATCCGGCTGGTCAGAATACCATGAGCCGAGCTGGTCGTACATTGTAACCTGAACGTCTATGTCCTTTAATTTTTCAGCAAAATTTTCATAATATTCATGGTTGCCGCCTGGTCCACCGTGAAGGCAAAGTAAGCGGATTTTTCCGCCGACGTTGTCAGTGTGGGTCCATAAATGGTAGCCGTTGTCTAAAGTAAGGATTGTCGTTCCTTCACGCATGATAACACCTGATTTCTAATGTGATACATTAATTTTAACACTCTTTCTTAGAATCAGCGTCAAATTTTGCATGATTGTCATCGGCAAAACCAATTGTGGTTGTCTTGTGACCCGTTTTTCGGACTATATAATTTTTAATAAGGTTTATCTTATTATTTAGATTGTTTTCATCTTCAAAAACCCATCTATAATTCTTCACTCAGGACGCTAAAAAACGTCAATATTCATCAATTTTCTGTGTTAGAATACTAGATAAACAGTTAGGAGGTGTTAATTATGTGTACAGCAGCAACGTATACTGGCAAGGACCACTATTTTGGTCGCAATCTTGATTTGGAGCTCTCCTACAATGAGTCCGTGACGGTTACGCCACGCAAGTTTCCGTTGAAGTTTCGTCAGGTGCAGGATATGAACGAACATTTTGCCATCATCGGGATGGCAACGGTGGTCGCTGATTATCCGCTCTATTATGATGCAACGAACGAAAAGGGCTTGAGTATGGCAGGGTTGAATTTCCCGGGAAATGCAGATTACAAGGAACCTGCAGAAGGTGTCGACAATGTCGCATCCTTTGAGTTCATTCCCTGGGTTCTCGGACAATGCGAAACTGTATCCGATGTTCGTGAATTGCTTGCAAAAATCAACATCACGAATGTCAAGTTCAGTGAACAATTCCCGCCAAGCCCATTGCACTGGATGATTTCCGATAAGAATGAGTCGATTACGGTTGAACAGACGAAGGCGGGACTCAACGTCTATGACAACCCTGTCGGCGTAATGACGAACAATCCTGAATTTCCATTCCAGATGTTCACGTTGAACAATTATCGCCGCGTTTCTCCAAAACCTGTCGCATCAACTTTTGCAGATGGTCTTGAACTCGATGAATATACCCGCGGCATGGGCAGCATGGGTCTGCCGGGCGATCTTTCGTCCAACTCGCGTTTCATCAAGGCAACGTTCACGAAGCTCAACGCACCGAAGATGGATGATGAAAACACGAGCGTCAGTCAATTCTTCCACATTCTCGGGTCCGTTGAACAGCAGAAGGGATGCTGCGACGTCGGCAACGGCAAGTTCGAATTCACGATTTATTCTTCATGCTGCAACGTCGACCGCGGAATCTACTACTATAGGACTTATGACAACAGCCGGATCACGGCAGTTGACATGCACAGGGAAGACCTTGATTCAGCAGACTTGAAGTCATACAAGCTGATTGAAGAACAGCAAATCTTTATGCAAAACTGAAACTGAGTTGATCACGATGTTTCGTTGAGTGTCAGGGTACGTATTTTCTGAGCTTATTGTATGGTTTTCTCGTTTTCGAACGTGCCCTGAACAGCAATTATCTGGTATGTGTCTGTTTCAGCCGGGGATCGCAGGGGATTTGCGATCCTCAAGGGGAGATGCGCGATTCGGGGAATGATTGCGGAAACGTGATTCATTCATTGTGCATCATTATTTTAGAATTGAGGGCCGGATTAGCCAATTACGTTTGATGCAACTTATCCTTGCTATGAACCGTGCTCTCGGTTTGCAATTTATACAGTCTATTTAAAGGAAAATGCCGAACAAGGCGGTCGATCTGCGACTGACTTTGTCCGGCGTTTTTTTGCAGTTTTTGAAAATGCAGTGTCTCACCCACCAAACTTGGTGGAAAATCTGTGCCTCACCCACCAAACTTGGTGGAAAATTTGTGCTTCACCCACCAAACTTGGTGGAAAATCTGTGCCTCGCCCACCAAACTTGGTGTAAAATCTGCGCCTCACCCACCAAACTTGGTGGAAAGTGCAGTCCTGGATTACGGGCAAAACGACGATTTTGGGAATTCGCCCGTAAATGTCGGCCTCCGATTACAGACAGCGCCTCTAGTCACAGAAGAATAGCATGCACACAAAAACCCAGATCAAATCTGCATTCGGTGCAGATGATCCGGGTTTTCAATTCGGGCAGCTTTTCTGCCATCTACTTCAGTTCCTTGACGTTCAGCGTCAGGCGGGTTTTCGTTCCGTCCAAGGTATAACGGATGTCTTCGTTTCCGCGAACGGTCATCCCCATGTCGGTCGAATAAACGATCAGAACGAGTTTATGCCCTGCCTTGATCCGGTGAAGCATCGGCTGCAGGACGACTTCGATGTCAACGTATTCGCCGGCCGAAAGATCGTCTGCATGCCACAGGTTCGTCCGGTTCTGGAGGTTAATGTGACCCTTCGTGATCATCTTGAACGGGGTCGCCTTCTTCAGCTTGAATTCCATCAGGTCGTCAGTGCGCCAGTGGAAGCCGCAGTCAATGGCCTTGCGTGCAAGTGTGGAGGGAACTTCGCCCAGGCGTCTGTCCATGCCGTAGTCGATGAGCATGAAGCTCAGCATGCCGTAGTCGCGCGAACTTTTGACTCTTAAGGAAACCTTTGGCGCGCCTTCAAGAACGATGTCCCTGTCAAATGCAGTGCTTTTCCACACGATGCGGTTAGAATCAAGCGGCGTCCCCTCGGAAGCCAGATCGTGTTCCCATTTGTCCGTGTCGCTGACGTATGCTTCGAAATCCTTTTGATCAAGACTGTCCCTGAACTGCAGTTCCTTGTCGTGACAATTGCCGTCGTGGCCGTCAGCACTGCATTTTTCAGCGGATAACGGCTTGAGCCTGCCGCAAGGCGCTGCCTTCAGAACGACTTCTTCCGCATCCTCATCAATCCACGAATCCTTGGCATGCCAGGTGCCTTCTTCGGTGTTGTCCTGGACCAGAACGTCCGGCAGAAGCTTTTCCGCACCGTTGTCCAG
>NZ_DAIUCE010000133.1:0-3802 GCF_036846325.1 Ligilactobacillus sp.
GTCAGCTTATGAAGGCAGTCTCTGCGCTTATTGGCAATCCGTTTCTGGCAGCGGGTTTTATTGACTCCTGCACGCCTTCAAAAAACAAATTGCGTGCTCACGAACGTATATTCTGATAAAATACAGACGTAAGGAAGTGATTTTTTTGGAAATCAGAGATTTTTTGACAATGACCGCGGATCTGAATGAAGATTTCCGCATTTATATCGATCAGACTCCACCCATTCCGGCAGGCATCATTCGCGCTACGGATGATGCCGCTGTCTTTTTGGAAACAAAAAAGCCTCTTACTGTTAAAGACGCAAGAAAACAGCTGTATTTTCTAAAAAAAGAGCAGAAATTGATGTTTTTCATCAATGAAGCACCTCAATACGTATTCGGCTTAAAAATCTCCAATGACAGGATCCTGCTTAACTAAACAAACAGCCGCAGCTTTTAAAACCGCGGCCGTTGTTCATCTATTTTAATATTTCATGTGCAATAAAAGGACCGAAGTAATTCAAACCGTCAGGATTCGGGTGAACATGATCATCATAAAACCATTCTGGATGATCCTTGCAATACGAATACCAGTCGATGACTGTCAGATTGCTGTATTTTTCAGCATCATCCTTCAGCTCCTGGTTGACCTGATCCTGCCATCTTCTTGTCGGAACAAACACATTGATCCAGTAAACCCTTCGCTGCTTGCCAAGAATCTGCATAATCTGTTCCATCGTATCTTCAGCATACGGTCCGTTCGTTCCCTCGCTGATCAAAACGGTCTGCGCAAGCTTTCCTGAAGAATTCAAGGATTGGAGAATCGGCACGATTTCTGAAACCTGACGACCAACCTTGGCATCAACGTACATGTTCGGAAAAATCTCCTGCATCTTAGCCGAAGCATCAGCCATCACGGAATCGCCGACGCAGGTTATCTGAAGGCCCTGCGCTTTCTTCTGCTCGCTTTCAGTCAATGCAATCGGGCTTTTTCCATCATTGTCTGATTCTGATGAAGAAGATGATGCCTCTGAAACGGACGAAACGCCTGACGATGATTCGGAAGGTTTCCTGTCAGCCTTTTGATTGACCGAAGATGCCTTCTTTTGATTATTCCTTATGACGCTTTCAAGCTGCTTATCATCCCTGTTGCCTGATGCGGCAACAGATGACGGCATAAATGACCCGACCGCTGCCAAAACAAGAATCAGCAACGGAATTGCGGCATAAACACGTTTCCATCCATATGAAGAATCTGCTTTAAAGAATTCTCTGATGACGCTTGACGTTTTTGAATAGTCAAATTTCTTCAGCGGCACTTCCAGAAAGCGGTACGATAATTCGCTGATTGCCAAAATAATGGCAATTTCAATCAAGCCGTGAATCACGGGATGTGCAGCGATGTTTTGAATCCTTGACTCATAGAAAACCATTACCGGATACTGATAAAGATATATTCCGTAGCTTCTTTTTCCAATCCATCTGAAAACAGAATTGTCGAGCCAGTCACCCAAATCAGCACCGGGATGGACTACGACTGCCACTAAAACCATGGCAGCGAGCGAGAAAAAGAACATCCCGCCGCGATAAACAAGCTCGTTTTCACCCGTCATCTTCATAAACATCAAAGCAAGCAAAAGAAGCGAACCAAGACCGATTCCATCCAAGACAAGCCGTGGCTTTGACGGAAGCTGTCTTTTCAATGCCGTGCTTGGCCAGACGACGGCCAGACCTGCACCAATCAGAATCGAGAACATCCTGGTATCCGTTCCGTAGTAAACGCGTGAAGGATCTTCACCGACATGGTACATAAACGCCATCTCAAGAGCTGAAAATAAAATCATGATCAGAATCGTATCGATAATCGGCTGTTTCTTCTTGAAAAACTTAATCATGACAAAAATGAAAATCGGCCACAACAAGTAGAATTGCCCTTCAATCGACAATGACCATAAATGTGTAAACGGCGACTGATTGCCGAACTTGTCAAAATACGATTCATGATGGTCAATCTGATACCAGTTATAAACGTATAAGAAATTCGTTCCGATTACTGATTTTAAATTTTCAGCCAATTCTCTTGAAAACAGGGTAATGTATGCGGCCGTTGACAGGACCATTGCAACCAATCCCGGATAAAGGCGCTTGATTCTTCTGATATAGAAGGCCTTGACATCAATCGTCCCGTTTTGCTGGAACTCCTGAAAAAGCAGGTCAGTAATCAAATACCCCGAAACAACGAAAAATATCGGGACCCCCAGGAAACCGCCCTGAAAGCTGAACGGTGCCAAGTGATACAAAATGACCGCCACGACCGCAATTGCGCGAATTCCGTCAAGTCCTTTGATGTATCGCTTCTTTTTTAGTCTCTTTCCCATTATTACTCACCTTATAAAATTGATTATTCCACAAATTCGAACGTGAAGTCACCGATTCTTACAAGATCTCCATTCTTCGCGCCTCTTGCTCTTAACTCATCATCAACGCCCATGCCGCGAAGCTGTCTTGCAAATCTCATCATGCTTTCATCATGCTCAAGATTTGTCATCTTGAATAGCTTTTCAAGTTTCTCACCCGAAAGGATCCAGACGGCATCAGAATCGCGAGTAAGCGTAAACGGCTTGTCGTCATCAGCTTCAAAGCCGTATTCAGCTCGTTTCTTTTCCTGAATGCGATCGGTCAGCGTGGCAAATGCAGGGGTTTCTTCCAGAATATCTGCCGTCTTTTTCATCAATGTATCAAGCCCCTGGTGCGTCAGCGATGAAATCGCCATGACTTCCGGAACCTGCTTCAATGTGTCATCGCTTTCAAGCCTGGCTCTGAATTTTTCAAGATTATCAGCAGAATCAGGCATGTCCATCTTTGAAGCAACGACGATTTGCGGGCGTTCGAGCAATAACGGATCGTAAGTGGCAAGTTCAGCATTAATCTTCCTGTAATCATCAAACGGATCGCGTCCTTCAACGCCTGACATATCGATCAAATGCAGAATAACACGCGTTCTTTCAACGTGACGCAAGAATTGAATTCCCAAACCTACGCCCTGGGATGCACCTTCAATCAATCCCGGCAAATCAGCCATTACGAAGTCGCGACCATCTTCAAGGCGAACCATTCCCAGATTCGGAACAAGCGTGGTAAAATGATAGTCGGCAATTTTCGGCTTGGCACTCGTTACGACAGAAAGAAGCGTCGATTTGCCAACAGAAGGAAAACCGACCAGGCCGACATCGGCCAGGACCTTTAGTTCAAGCTGAATAGTGCGTTCAACCCCCGGTTCGCCGTTTTCGGCAATTTCAGGAGCAGGATTCTTGGCAGACGCAAAATGAATGTTGCCGCGACCGCCGCGACCTCCCTTTGCGACAACCAGTTCCTGACCTGCCTCTATCAAATCTCCCAGGACTTCTCCGGTTTCAGCATCCGTGACAGTCGTGCCTTGCGGAACGTCGATATAAAGGTCCTTTGCTCCGCGGCCGTACATTCCCTTGATCATTCCGTTCTGGCCTGGCTTAGCTTTGAAAATCCGGTGAAACCTGAAATCCATCAAGGTTCTCAAGCCTTCGTCCACCTTCAAGACGATGCTTCCGCCCTTGCCGCCGTCACCACCGGCAGGGCCCCCGTTCGGAACATATTTTTCACGCCGGAAGGCAACAGCTCCATCCCCGCCTTTTCCGGCCTTTACTTGTATTTTAACTTGATCTACAAACATTTTTTTCATCCTTACTTAATTGAGTGTATCTTAGTCAGACACTGACAATCAATCATAGTTCTGCGCCATGCTTTTAAACTTTTATGCGAGCGTCAGGCCCGTCAAGCATAGTAC
>NZ_DAIUCE010000134.1:0-3703 GCF_036846325.1 Ligilactobacillus sp.
GCCTTGTCGTTCAATTCACTGCCGAAAACCGGAATGCGGCGGGACTTGAAGTCATTCGTCCATTCAATCAGGTCACCTGAACAGAGCGTCAGGTGAAACTGGCTGCCCTGCATGGCGCGGACTACTTTCGGCTGGTACATGTCGGCACATCCTTCACCGAACACAACGCCGGAAAAGCCGCAGGCGTCAGCAGTTCTGACCATGGTGCCGATGTTTCCCGGATCCTGGACGCCGTCAAGGAAGAGCCAGGCTCCTTCAGCCGACTTCGGCTTCACCTCTGCATTTTTCGGAAGGTTCACAACTGCGAAGATTCCCTGAGGGCTCGGAGTCTCGCTCAGATGTCTTGCGACGTTTTCCGAGATCTCAATCAGCTCGCATCCGTCGGGAACTTCAAGTTCATCCCTGTGCCGAAAATCCTGCGTCACCATGATTTCCTCGACCGGCTGGCCGGAGTCAAGTGCCTCCTTGACCAGATGCCATCCGTCAAGCATGTACCTTCCCTGCCTGATCCGTGCCTTCTTCTGCGAAAGCTTTTTCCAGTCCTTGACGCGCTGATTGGATGATGATGTGATGATGTCCATTCTAATTCCTCTTTTCCAGAATTCTTCTCGTGCGTTTTCTGTCATGATTCAGCTGGTCAATCAGTTCATCTGCACCGCCGAACTTCTTCATGCCGCGCAGGAGCTCGATCCACTCGATGAAAACGGTTTTTCCGTAAACCATGTCCGAAAAATCGAGCAGGTTGATTTCAACCGTCTTTTCAAAGTGGTTGCCAAACGTTTCATTGCGACCGATTGACGCCATCCCCATGTAGCGCTTTTCCTCGCCTTCAAACCTGACGAAGACCGCATACACGCCTTCAGAGGGAATCATGACCGGCTCCCTTGTCTCGATGTTAAGCGTCGGAAAGCCAAGCTTTCTCCCGCGCTCAAAGCCGTGCACCACCTGACCACTCGTTTCGTACGGATAGCCCAGAAGTTCTTCTGCCAGCCTGACGTCGCCTTCTTTGAGTGCCTTTCTGATTCTCGTTGAACTGATTTTTTCCGCACCATCAAGAATATGAGAAACCCTGACCACCTCAAAGCGCCCTCTGGCATAGCCTTTGAGGTGCGACATGTCGCCGCCGTTTGCATACGGCATTTTCCCGTACGTATAGTCGCTTCCTGCAACAGCGCAGACTGCGTGGAGCGAAACGATGTATTTTTCAACAAAATCCTGCTGACTGAGCGTATAGAACTTTTCATCAAACGAAACGACGTAACAGATGTCGACTCCGAGACGTTCAAAAAGTTCAAGCTTCCTGCGTTCGCTTGAAAGATATGCAAAATCCCTGTTTTCTTCATTATTGAACACGATTCCCGGATAACGGTCGAGCGTCATGACCGCAAGTCTTGCCCCGAGCTTTTCAGCGCGTCTTCTTCCCTCAAGAATCACCGCCTGATGTCCGCGATGAACGCCGTCAAAAAAGCCCAGGCAAAGGACGACCGGTCCGTCCGGGATCAAATTATCGTCATATGGTTCCTGCAATTTAACAACCTGCATCATGCACCTCTATGTCAGATCTATCATCTGTTCTGCCTGGTAGCGTCTCTTTTCCTCATTATAGCGGTAGACGCAGCGGCACTTTCCCTGATACGACAGGGCGACCTTAAGCCCGTCTTCTGCATTCAGGTCACTGAAGTTCTCGGGCAGAAGAAATCCGCCGTTTCTGACGATTCTCCACTGTGCACTCGTCAGTTCTCTTTCCGGCATTTTCAGGGCATGGTCAACCGGGCGCAGGGCCTCTTCCAACCGGCCTTCCTGTTTGAGTTTCTCAAGCTGTGCCAGCGTATAGGCTTCGTCAAGCTTGAAACTGCCGCTTTCAAGCCGCGTCAGGTCGCTCATGACGGCCGGAACGCCCAGTTTTTTGCCAAGATCGGTGGCAAGCGTTCTAATGTAGGTTCCCTTTCCGCAGGCAACCCTGAAACGGAATTTCTGCACGCCTTTTTCCCTGTCAAATGCAGAGCTTCCGACCAGTTCGAAGCTTTCAACGTGAATCCTGCGCTTTGGCCGCTCGACTTTTTCGCCTTTTCTGGCGTAATCGTACAGACGTCTGCCGTTGACCTTGACGGCGGAATACATTGGCGGAATCTGAATGATGTCGCCGCAGAGTTCCTGCATCTTTTCCCTGATTATTTCATCTGAAAAGGGTTTCTCAAGAAACTTCTCCTCAACGACTTCTCCGTCAAGGTCTTCTGTTTCCGTTGAAAAGCCAAGCGTGACCTCGCCGGCATAGACCTTGCCTGACTCCATCAGATAGCTGACGACCTTTGTCGCATGTCCGATGCAGATCGGCAGCACGCCGTCAACGTTCGGATCGAGCGTACCGCTGTGCCCGACCTTTCTGGTCTGAAACAGGCGTCTGCATTTGAACACGGCATCATTGCTGGTCATGCCGCGGTCCTTGTTCAGGGGTAAGATTCCATCCATAAGTGTTCACCTCTCAAAAACAGGGATGAGAAATTTTCCCATCCCCGCAATTCTCATCTTAACGATCCTGCTGATGAAGCTTGTTCAAAAGTTCATCAATATGGTCTCCGTAACGCACGGATTCGTCACGGACGAATTTAAGTTCAGGCGTAACATAGATGCTCAAGCGCTGACCGAGTTCACGTCTGATCAGACCCGTTGCCTTATCGAGCCCCTTTTGAGTTTTTTCAGCGTCAGAAGCCAGATTCGAAAGCGTACTGTAATAAACGGTCGCATTCTGAAGATCACCTGTAACTTCGACGCCGGTAATCGTCACGCCTTCAACACGCGGATCACGGACGCGCTTCATCAAAATGTCGTTGACTTCGCGCTGAATCTCCTGTGACAGGCGTCCGACACGGTAATGTTGTACCATATATAGCAATTCCTCCTGTTAGTCCTGCGGAACTTCTTCCATAACGAAGGCTTCGAGCTGATCGCCTTCCTTGATGTCATTGTACTTTTCAACCATCAGGCCGCATTCGAACCCGGACTTGACCTGCTTGACGTCATCCTTGAAGCGCTTGAGAGAAGCAAGCTTTCCTTCATAGATGACGATGCCGTCACGAATAATTCGGACACCCGAGTCTCTTTGAATGTAGCCGTCCGTGACATAGCCGCCGCCGATCGTGCCGAGTTTTGAAACCTTGTAGGTCTGGCGGATTTCAACATAGCCCGTGACCTTTTCTTCAAAGACGGGTTCAAGCATCCCCTTCATGGCAGTCGTGACTTCATCGATTGCCTTGTAGATGACATTGTGCAGACGGATGTCGACCTTGTCCTGGTCTGCCTGAACCTTGGCCTGAGGCGTAGGACGGACATTGAACCCGATGATGATCGCATTGGAAGCTTCGGCCAGGGTCACGTCTGATTCGTTGATGGCGCCGACAGCCTGGTGAATGATGTTGACGCGGACGCCTTCCACGTCAATCTTCTTGAAGCTTTGTGCAATTGCTTCAACTGAACCCTGGACGTCAGCCTTGATGATCACGTCAACTTCCTTCATATCGCCTTCCTTGAGCGTATCGAAAAGGTTGTCTAACGTAACGTGCGTCGTCTGGCTGCGTTCCTTCATCAGAGCGCGCTTGGCACGTTCTTCACCGGCTGCACGAGCCGTTTTTTCATCATCAAACGTCACGAAGCGGTCACCTGACTGCGGCACTTCGTTCAGGCCGGTAATTTCGACCGGCGTTGC
>NZ_DAIUCE010000135.1:0-3681 GCF_036846325.1 Ligilactobacillus sp.
ACGACATCCGGCAAATCATTTGCAAATTCTCTTGAATTAATATGCGTATGCGAATCAAATATGTTCATTTGCTGTCCTTTCTCGTCAAATCTCATCACTTAATTATAGCCTAAATCACTCAGTTAATGAAGTTCAACAAAAAAGACCGGACAATCCCGGTCTTTCAAGTATTTCATATTTCAGCCCACAAGCGAACCGGCCGGAATTTCATCAGGCACGGTAATCAGCTTGACCGTCTTGCCTTCATCATATTCAGCCGACAAGAGCATTCCCTGGCTGACCTGTCCCATCATTGTGCGTGGCTGAAGGTTGGTTACGGCAACGACCTTCCTGCCGACAAGTTCTTCCGGATGCTGATACCATTGAGCAATTCCGGAAAGAATCTGGCGATCTCCTTCATCTCCCGCATCCAGGCGGAATTTGAGCAGTTTGTCAGATCCCTCGACCTTGGAAACCTCCTTGATTTCCGCAACCTTGAGTTCGACCTTGTCAAATTTATCAAAGCGGATTTCCTTCTTCGTCAGATTAAGAGTCGTTGTTTCCGGATCGAACTTCCTGGCAGCCTTTTCCGCCATTGCCTTGCGTCCCTTGGCCTTTTCATTCTTGGACATCTTCGACTTGATATATTCGATTTCCTCTTCAACGTCAAGACGAGGGAAAATCGGTGTTCCCTTTTCGACAACCTTGATTCCGGCCGGGAATGCAAAGAAATCCAATCCCTTGATATCCATGTTTTCTTCAGGCAGTCCGAGCTGTTCGAACATCTTCTTCGGTGCATGGGTCATTACCGGCTGAAGCAAGATGGCAATTACGCGCAGACTTGCGGCAAGGTGAGCCAGAACGCTGTCGAGCTCCCCTGACTTTGATTCATCTTTTGCCAATGACCACGGTTCGGTTTCATCGATGTACTTGTTCGTCCTTGAAACAAACTTCCAGAGATTCTCCAGGGCAACCGTAAAGTGTGCCTGTTCGAGTTCGGACTCGTAACCCTTCAGCGCTTCTTCAAAGGCATCTTCAAGGCTCTTGTCAAATGCAGTGACTCCTGAGACAAGTTCAGGCACATTGCCGCCACGATACTTGTTAATCATTGCGACCGTCCGGTTGAGCAGATTTCCAAGGTCGTTTGCCAGGTCGTAGTTAACGCGACTTACGAAGTCTTCCGGCGTGAAGATGCCGTCATTTCCATAAGGAACGGCTCTGATGAGATAATAGCGCAAGGCATCCAGGCCATAGCGTTCCACAATCATTTCAGGATAAACGACGTTGCCTTTCGACTTGGACATCTTGCCGTCCTTCATGAGCAGCCAGCCGTGTCCCAGAACATGCTTTGGAAGCGGAAGGTCAAGCGCCATCAGGATGATCGGCCAGTAGATCGTGTGGAAACGGACGATTTCCTTGCCGACCATGTGAACGTCTGCAGGCCAGTACTTTCTGAAGAGCGAGTCGTCATCGGAGCCGTAGCCGAGCGCTGTGATGTAGTTGCAGAGTGCGTCAATCCAGACATAAATGACGTGCTTTGGGTTGCTTGGAACAGGAACACCCCAGTTGAAGCTGGTACGGGTCAGGGCAAGGTCCTCCAGTCCCGGCCTGATAAAGTTGTTCAGCATTTCATTCTTACGGGTTTCCGGCATGATGAAATCCGGGTGCTCATTGTAGTATTCGACCAGACGATCGGCATATTTGCTCATCCTGAAGAAGTAGCAGTCTTCTTCGACAAGTTCGACTTCGTGACCGGAAGGAGCCCTGCCGCCGATCATCTTGCCGTCTTCATCACGGTAAACTTCGGCCAGCTGTGATTCAGTGAAGTATTCTTCATCAGAAACGGAGTACCAGCCCTTGTATTTGCCAAGGTAGATGTCGCCTTTTTCAAGCAGCTTTTCAAAGATTTTTTCAACTGCCTTGACATGGTAGTCATCCGTTGTGCGAATAAACTTGTCATTGCTGATTTCAAGCAGTTTCCAAAGCTTCTTGATTGATTCCGCCATGCCGTCAACGTATTCTTGAGGAGTCATGTTCAGATCTTCAGCTTTTTCTTCAATCTTCAGGCCATGCTCATCGGTCCCCGTCAGGAAGAAAACGTCAAATCCCTGCAGACGCTTGTAGCGTGCCAGGACGTCACATGCAATCGTCGTATACGAGTTGCCGATATGAAGCTTGCCAGACGGATAGTAAATCGGTGTTGTAATATAGAATGTCGGTTTTTCAGCCATAATCATTCATGTCCCTTCCAAACAATTTTTAAATATCAGATTCTAATTAAAATTTCAGATAATACAAGTATAACATAGAATAAGCTGGAATTTATATGTTATTTTTCGTTCAGCGAATCAAGCCAACCGATCATGATTTCGGCGACCTTTTCTTGTTGCTGCTGCGTTGAAATTCTCGCCTTGTTGTCGCCTTTTTGCGTCGTATATGCGCCGAATCCCGAGTGATTTCCGCCTTGAATGACTTTCTTCACTGCATTTCCAGGCAAAAAACGGTTGTTTTCCTTCAAGCGCTCCTTCTTGATGACGCCGTCACGACTGGCCGTAATCTGCAATACGGGAATTCCGGTCTTCGACAGATCTCCCTTTTCATCAGCATAGCTTGCCATCAAAAAAACGCCTTTCAAATTCTTTTGGTGTTTCCTTTCGGCGGCATATCTGGCCGCGCACACCCCTCCAAGCGAATGCCCGCCAATCACGTAGCCGCCTTTTTTGTCGATCTGATCGGCTCGATTGACTGAAAGCAATGCAAAATCCAGCGGAAAATGCGCAATCGCTACCGGATAGCCGTTTTCAGAAACTTTTTTGGCCCAAACGCCGTAACTTTCAGGTTCAACCAATGCCCCCGGATAAAAAATGACGAGAGGCTTTTTGCTTCCTTCAAAATACGTGAAATTCTTCTTTGACTTTGCGCTTTTTACGGCATCTCTGGCCGGCATTTCAGGATAGTAGACTTGATTTTTCAGCGACAGCAATATCAAGCAGACGATTGCAAAAATCAGACCGACGATTGTCAAACGTTTCCTGCTCTTTTCGGACATGTTATTCCTCACTTCCTTAAATCGACTTCTTCGAAGACTTCTTCGGCATCCCCGATGATCAGCTCTGCATTTTCAGGCAGCGGAATCTTTTCCCTGTTGACCGCCACGATTTTCGCATCCCCTGAAGCATATTCAATCAGGCCTGCGAAAGGATAGACGGCAAGAGACGTGCCACAGACGACAATAAGATCCGCATTCGAAACTATTTCAACTGACCTTTCCAGAACATCTCTTCTGATCGGCTCTTCGTAAAGCACGATGCCGGTTCTCAAAACCCCGCCGCAGCCTTCATGATGCATGTCTTCCAGGTACTTTGACCACTCGACGTCCCGTCCGCATTTCTGGCAGTAAACGTGATACAGACTGCCATGAAACTCAACCAGGTTGTTTTTGGGCGTTCCTGCTTTCAAATGCAGTCCGTCAACATTTTGCGTAATGACGCAGGCGTTCTTTTCCCTGGCGAAAAGTGCCATCTTTTCGTGAATCACGTTCGGCTTTGCCTGCGGATAAAACATCTTTTCCTTGACAAATTGATAATGACGCTCGGGTTCTTTTCTCAGGCAGGTTGCGCTGAGCAAATATTCCGGCGTCTGTCCGTCAGAATAAAGTCCGTTTTTCGAACGATAGTCAGGAATTCCCGAAGCAGTCGAAAC
>NZ_DAIUCE010000136.1:0-3630 GCF_036846325.1 Ligilactobacillus sp.
ATCGGCTGACCATACCTTGCATCCTTATTGGCGTTGTTCAGCTGCCACTGCTTGTCGGAAAGCGTCTGGCCCGCAAGCCAGTATTCATAGTGATACTGCTTACCGGAAGCATCCGTATATGTCTTCGTGCCCTTGAGCGCCGAAGCATAGCCTGCAAATGTCGTAACAGCCTGATTAAGTGCATCTTCGCTGATTGATGCGCCCTTTTCTCCTGTCAAAGCCCTGGCCGAAGCCGCCGTTTCAACTGGTTCGACATCCTTCACGTCAACCGTGTCGCCGTCAGAAAGCGCGCCCTTCACTTCACCCGCACTGTTCCAGGCCTTGTAGACCTTGATTGATCCCACGGATGAAGTTGCCTGCTTCACGGCAGGTTCAGCGGGCTTGGACGGTTCAACCGGCTTTTCTGCAGCCTTGACCAGTTTCAGCGTCGCATTGACCCTGACGGTGAGATTGCCACCGTACTTGATGCCGTTGTTGTCATTGAGCACGTTCCATTCCTTGTCGCCGTCCGTCTGTCCTTCAAGCCACAGTTCGTACTTGTACTCATTGCCATCCTTGTCGAAGAATGACTTCGTCAGCACGCCGGACTTGAATCCGCCGAGACTTTCAACGGCCTTCCTCAGCGCATCCTTTCCAATCAGCTGGTCCTTTTCACCGTTCAGAAGCTGCCTTGCAGAATCAGACAGGGCATTTTGGAGATCGGATGCATTAATCACGGCTCCTTCCTTTAGTGCCCCGTTAACTTGAACATTGTCCGAATTCCAGATCTTATCCACCTTGAATGAAACATTCGTGTCAACATGTGCTTTAGGCGTCATGTCAGGTGACTGATAGCCTTCGAGGAAGCCCTTGTACATCATGAGTGACTGAAGCGGGTGACCGCTTGGATCGAACAGGGTATTGTTGTCCCACGATGATCCGCCCCACGTTGGCTGGCCTCGCCAGTAAAGCTTGCTGTCAGGATAATATCCCCTTGAATGGCTTGAAGCCCATCCTGTGCCCATTGTTTCTGCATAGGCCTTGTTTTCAGCCCAGTTCTTCCAGCCCGGCTTGACTGCAATCCATGCCGGTTCCCAGTAGAATGCACCAAGTCCGTTGTCGTTGCTCAAAACGGCCTTGTACAGATCTGAAAGTTCATCAACCTGTCCCTGAGGTCCCACATTATAGTGACCCGGTGCACCTCCGATGTTGTTGCTCGTTCCGTCGGAATCCTTCAAAGTTGCCGGCCAGCCTGTTTCAAGGATGACAAACTTCTTGCCGTACTTGTTCTTGACCATCTTCTCAACATTGCTGATGTTTGAAGGATTGTTGCTGTTGTATCCCCAGAACGGATAGTAGGATGAACCAAGCACGTCATAGTCGACGCCTCCGTTCTTGAAGGCAGTCATGATTGTATCATAGTTGTTGATGTTAGGAGTCTCAAGATGAAGCGCAACCTGAGCGTTCCTGTACGTCTCCCTGACCGCCTTGCTTCCGGCATTGAGATAGCCGCACATCCTGCCTGCAGTATTGCTGTTCTTCCATACATTGCCTCCCGTTACTCCGAGAATGCCCTTGGTGATTTCATTTCCGACCTGGACCATGCTGATGTCGATGCCGTTCTTCCTGCAGTCTGAAAGAACCTTCTTCGTGTAGTTGTAGACTGACTTCTCAATTCTTTCAGGAGATGATGCTGACCAGGCCTTCGGGATGATCTGCGTGGCAGGATCTGCCCAGAAGTCCGAGTAGTGGAAGTCAAGCAGGACCTTGAGTCCATATGATGAAGCCTCCCTTGCCGCTTCAATCACGCTTGCCTCATCACTGACACCGCCGCCGTAGCTTTGGTTGTCAGCATCATACGGATCGTTCCAGAGCTTGATTCTGACCCAGTTTGCTCCTGCATCCTTCAGCACCTTCATCAGTGAAGCCTCATTGCCGTCAAAGTCATAGAACTTGACTCCTGCCTTCTTCAGGGCAACGTAGCTTGACACATCAAGACCTCTGATCGTCTCGTTCTTCATGCCGTTAACCTTGTTGACCTTGACCTGCTCGAACCTGAGTCCTGTTTCCGTGCCGTTCTTGAAGGCATCATCCACTTCCTGCGCCGTCATCTGACTCGTGGACTTGCCCGTCGTCGGAGCCTTCTCGTCGCCTGATGCCGTCTGACCTGCTGCCTGTCCCCAGACAAGCGTTACGGTGTACGGAAGAACAAGCTTGTCACCGTACTTTGCGCCCTTGTTGGCGTTCAGGAAGTTGTACTGCTTCTGATCTGCAGTCTGTCCCTGAAGCCAGAACTGATAGTGATAGGCGTCGTTGTTGCTGTAATAGTTCTTCGTGCCTTCCAGTGCACTTTCATTGCCGGGAAGCGAGGCGAAGATGAGCTTGAGGTTGTCTTCGCTGATGGCTTCGCCGATCTTTCCCGTCAGCGCCTTTGAGTCAATCTTTGAAAATGCAGTGCCGAAGTCACCTGTGCTGATCGTGTCACCTTTCCTGATGCCGTCTCTGACGTCAACATTGACACCGGCATCCTTGTAGGTTTCTTCTACCTTGATTACGGTGGAGGACTTGCTTTCATTCCCCGTTGCGATATGCGTCGGAACATGTTCGCTGAACAGCAGGAATGCCGTCGTAATCTGACCGTCCCTGCTGTATGCGCCGACACCGAGAATCGTGTCGTTCAGATTTGAAACACCCTTCAGACTGTTGATGAAGGCCGAGACATTGTTCTTCTTCAGGCTGTCGGAATAATCCGACTTCTCAGTTCTGACGAACGACTTGACAACGCCGCCTGAAAGAAGGGCGTTGTTCTTCAGGTTGGTTTCAATTGCAGCAGCGTCATTCTTGAGTTGTCCCATCGCAAGAAGCTGTGCCGTGTCGTTCATGGTGAAGGCATGATACTCGTCATTCTGGTTGTTCCAGTCATAGTCAACGCTTGCACCGTAGTTCTTCTTCATCTCAGAAGCCGCATTACCGGCGATGTCTGCACGGTAGTTGTCGTTGTCCTTGGAATAGTCACGGACAAGAATGCCGTTCACGTCAAAGAAATACTCGCCGCCGTCGATGTACATGTGGCCGGTTGCCATCTTTCCCGTTACACCGTCGAAATAGTATGTCTTTCCGTTGATGTTCTGCCAGCTGTACTGCATGCGGCCGTTTCCGTCATAGTAAACGGTCTTGTTCTGATTTGCAATCTTCTGGAAGCCGGTCTTCATTGAACCAGTGACTCCGTCAAACAGATACCACTTGCCGTCGATCCTCTGCTGGCCGTACTTCATCTGAGCCGTTGCAGGATCGTAATAGACAGTCTTGTTCTGGTTGGCAATCCTCTGGAAGCCGGTCTGAATCTTCTTTCTGTTGTCAAACAGATACCACTTGCCGTTGATCTTCTGCTGACCAGTTGCCTCAAGCGCACCGGTAACACGGTTGAAGTTGTACTTTTTCCCGTCAACCTTCTGAGTTCCGTACTGCATCTGACCATTTGATCCGTAGAGGACAAGCTTCTTCTGATCGGCAATGTACTGAAGACCCGTCTTCATGGCGCCGGTGACTTTGTCAAACAGATACCACTTGCCGTTGACCTTCTGCTGACCGTACTGCATCTGACCATTTGATGCATAGTAAACGGTCTTGTTCTGGTTGGCAATGCGCTGG
>NZ_DAIUCE010000137.1:0-3604 GCF_036846325.1 Ligilactobacillus sp.
GAAATTATATAAAAGAAACAGAAAACTTGGATAAATATAAAGTTTTTGTGCCTAAAGCTAATGGAACGGGTGCTATAGGTGAAGTTTTATCTACACCCCTGATCGGGGAACCCCTGATCGGGAGTACTGAAACCTTTATCAGCATAGGAGCCTTTGACAGTTTATTAGAGGCTGAAAATGTAATGAAGTACATTAAAACAAGATTTGCCAGGACAATGTTGGGTATTCTTAAGGTTACTCAAGATAACCCATCCGAAAAATGGAGACTGGTTCCCATGCAGGATTTTACTGCCAATTCAGATATTGACTGGACAGAATCAATCGCAGACATTGATCAGCAGCTTTACAGAAAATACAATTTGTCAGAAGAAGAAATTGAATTCATTGAAACTAAAGTGCAGGCGATGAAATGACAGATAGGATAATCAAGAATACCAGTCGTGTAAGAGACTATGGAGAAGTCTTTACACCCAAATGGGTTGTGGAAAAGATGCTTGATCAACCTGAAGTGGATGCAAAGGTAAGATCTCTGACTGCAACTTTTCTGGAACCGTCTGCGGGTGAAGGAGCTTTTCTGACGGAAGTTCTTGCACGGAAGATGAAATACGCTCTTGAGAAAAGCAAAGATGCCAGAGAATTCGGCAATAATGCACTCATGGCGTTGTCTACCTTATACGGAATTGAACTTCTTGAAGATAATGTTGAGATGCTTGTCATTAACATGCATGACACATTTTCAAAGTATTATCGTACTTTTATCAAGAATGTTTATGGATCGATGCCGGATGAAAGGGTACTTTACAGTGCCAAGACGATAATCTGTGCAAATATGGCTCAGGGAGATGCTCTGAAGAAGACTGACGCATCGGGAAATCCGATCATATTCAGTGAGTGGAAGCCGGTTGGCAGGACAAAGGTTCAGCGCACGGAGTACACTTTTGAATCGATTCTGGATGGGAGCGGACCAACTGGGACTGTTAAGAATAAATATGAGCAGCTTGATCTGTTTGCCTTGGATGGGGATTCTTCCTGTGAGATTGATCCTGAACCTTCGGACAGACATTATCGTTTGTCTTTGTGGACTGATGTATACAAACAGTTGATCAGTTAAGGGACAGATTTGTGTGTAATGCCGGATAGAACCAGCTTGATCCTCAACGGAGCACTCCGTTGAGGATCAAGCTGGTTATGGACGTGAAAATATTCAGTAAGCCCTGAATCAATTAAACAACCGCCTTGTCAAAACAGGCGGTTGCTTTTTTTATATTCATCAGTTTCAAGGCCCTGCATTTCATCTGTGTAAAGCCTCAGAATCACAGGTCAGTTCCTCATCCTTCTGAAATCAGTCGGGCTGCATCCCCTTGCCTTGCGGAATGCCTTCGAAAAGGTGAAGCTGTCACCGTATCCGATTGAATCGGCGATGTTCTGGACGCTTCTGTCGGTGTCTCTGAGCAGATGTTCTGCTTTTTCCATGCGGATTTCAGTCAGGAACTTCTGAGGAGACGATCCCGCAAATTTTTTGAAGAGGCTGTAGAGATAGCTTCTGGACACGGCAAGCCCGCGGCATACGTCAAGGACGGAGCAGCCCGTGTCGTAGTTGTCCCTCATGTACTCCACCGCAAGCCGGAACTGGGTCCTTGAGGTGGTTTTTCTGGTGACTTCTGCCGGGAACTCGTCCAGCAGGTCATGGAACATTTTATAAAGCAGGGATTCGGTCAGCAGGCTGTTCTTCATGTTGTGTGTCAGATGCAGTGATTCATACAGCCTGGACAGGCTCTTCTTGAATTCCGTGTCCTGAATCTGGCGCAGGTAGCCTTTTTCAGAAATGCTTGAAGCGGTCAGAATTTCGCCTGTCCTGATGCCTGAAAGCCCGATCCAGCTGTATTCCCACGGATCCTGTTCATCAGCCTGATAGAAGCAGGGGACGCCCTTCGGCAGGATGAAGCAGTCACCCATGCTCAGTTTGACCAGCGGCCTGCCGGCAGCTGAAAACGTGCCGCATCCCTTTCTGATGTAGTGAATGACGTAGTTTTCGCGGACGTTGTTTCCCTTGAAGATGTAGTTTGGTTCGCAGCATTCGAGACCGTAGAAGATGATTCCGCTTTCGATGCTGTGACTCTGAAGATCCCGGTATTCCTTTTCCATTTTTCCTCCGATGTGTAAATTTTCTGATGTCAGATGTCAATATTACTTTATACATTTGAATTATCGTTGTCATTATAACTCTTCTTGAAAAAAGATGTCAATTTGTTCACTGAACATTATGACATCTAAAGTGATTAAAGAACTATGTTGTAAAGCCTTACATTTACGTATACTGAAGACTGTAGAGAAAACGGATACACGAAAGGATGATATTTCATGTCAAAGGAAGGAAAGACAAAGATGGGCATGGGGCAGCGTCTTGCCTACAGCTTCGGCGCATTCGGCAATGATGCGTTCTACGGGCTGCTTTCAGGATACCTCATCATGTTCATCACATCACACTTGTTCAATTCAGGCAATCAGGCCGTTGACAACAGGATGATCAGCATCGTGACCCTGATCATCATGGTACTCAGGATCGTGGAGCTGTTCATCGATCCGTTCATCGGCAATGCGATTGACCGCACGAAGACCCGCTTCGGACACTTCAGGCCATGGGTCGTTGCCGGCGGTACGATTTCGGCGGTGCTTCTGCTCTGCCTGTTCACGACCATGGGCAATCTGTATCAGAAAAATGCAGTGCTGTATCTCGTGGTGTTTGCCGTAATGTACATCACGATGGACATCTTCTACTCATTCAAGGACGTTGGCTTCTGGTCAATGCTTCCGTCACTTACAACGGACTCCCGTGAACGTGAGAAGACGGCAACGTTTGCCCGCTTCGGCTCGACAATCGGCGGCGGCCTTGTCGGTGTGCTCGTCATGCCTGCTGTCATCTACTTCTCCGAGAAGACAACGACAACGGGGGACACGCACGGCTGGTTCATGTTTGCCCTCATCATCTGCACGATTGCGCTGGTGTCGGCCTGGGTTGTCGGCTGCTGCACACGTGAGGTGAACAGCGAAATCCGTGAAAACAAGGAGGATACGGTCGGAGTCATCGGTGTCTTCAAGGCCGTGGCCAAGAACGACCAGCTTCTCTGGGTTGCATGCGCATATCTGTTCTACGGCGTTGCGGTCAATATCCTGGGGTCCCTTGAAGTCTACTACTTCACCTACGTCATGGGTCAGCCGAAGTCATTTTCGATTCTTTCAACGATCAACATCTTCCTTGGAATGATCTCAGCCGCCCTCTTCCCGGTTCTTTCCAAGAAGTTCAGCAGAAAGACCGTGTTCGGCGGATGTCTTGTGTTCATGCTCTGCGGCATCGGCGTGTTTGCCCTTGCCGGCAACAATCTGGCACTTGTTCTGCTTGCTGCCGTAATGTTTGCATTCCCGCAGCAAATGGTTTTCTTAGTCGTTTTGATGATCATCACGGATTCTGTTGAATATGGCCAGTGGAAATTAGGTCACAGAGATGAATCATTATCTCTTTCGATTCGTCCGCTGATCGATAAATTCGGCGGTGCCGTTTCAAACGGCGTTGTCGGCCAGATTGCAATTCTTGCCGGCATGACGA
>NZ_DAIUCE010000138.1:0-1802 GCF_036846325.1 Ligilactobacillus sp.
GTAAAGGAAACTTTGGAAATATTTAGTCACCGGAAGAACCGTGCTTTTGTTATCTGGCGACCACATCCCTTACTGAGGCAGACTCTTCAGTCAATGTTGCCGCATCTTCTGGATGAGTACGATGAAATCATGCGTGCGTTTATGGATGATGATTATGGTGTCCTGGATACTAATGCAAGTATGAATTATGCCATTTTCTGGTCGGATGCATACTATGGCTTTAGAAGTTCAAGCTTAACTGAATTGTACAGATATACTGGAAAGATTGTCTTGAAGGATTCTCCGAAGATTGTACGAGTTGAATCAAATATGTACGGAAATGCATTGCTGGCAAAATTACAGGAGACAAATGTTGTTAATGAGCCCGATGTTTCTCTTGAGAATATGATAGATGTTATTTATGATAATGGAAAATTGAAGAACGGGAGCTGTGTCAAAGCGGCAAATAGCGGGAAGAGGATTAACGATTATATGTTAAATGAAATTTCACTTTGTTAGTGAAATTTCCATATTGTGTGATTTTATTTTTAATGACTGTTAATCATGCCTTTTGAAAAGGAAGGAGCATCATTTTGAAAAAGGTAATTACATATGGAACTTTTGACATGCTCCATCAAGGGCATTTGAACATCTTGAAACGTGCCAAGGCACTTGGCGATTATCTCATTGTCGGGGTTACAAGCGATGACTTTGATTCCAGAAGAGGAAAAATCAATGTTCAGCAATCCATGATGGAGCGCGTTGAAGGAGTCAAGGAAACGGGACTTGCTGACCAGATCATCATCGAAGAATATGAAGGACAGAAGATTGACGATATCAACAGATTGGGAGTTGACGTTTTTGCAATCGGATCGGACTGGAAGGGGAAATTTGACTACCTGTCAGAATTCTGCCAGGTTGTGTATCTTGAGCGTACTAGGGGAATATCAAGCACGCAGATCAGGACGCAGCATAATCACCTTAATCTGGGACTTGTAGGCAACGCAAAACGTCTGTGGAAGGTCGCCAACGAGGCTGTTGCCATCAATGGGATTGACATTGTCGGTGCGAGCGGTGCCGGACATGACGAACGGCTTGAGGAACTGCCCGATTATTCATTTGAAGAGCTGATTGACAAATCTGATGCAGTCTTCATTGAATCTGACGTGAAGGACAGGTATGAACAGATTGACTATGCCTTAAGTCACGGCAGACATGTCTTGTGTGACCTGCCGATGGCAATCGGTGCAAAACGACAGCATAAACTCCTTGAAACAGCCAAAAGTAATGACTGTATCTTAATGTCGGGCATAAAAACGGCATATTCCACTGCGTATTATCGGCTGCTGTTAATGGTGAAAAGCGGCGAGATTGGGAATGTTGTTTCTGTTGAAACAACATGCACAAGTTTGAGTGAAGTTTCAAAAATTTCAAAGTACATTGAAAATAATGTCTGGAGTTCCATGGATGCCTGGGGTGCGACGGCTCTGTTACCGGTTTTCCAGATTCTTGGGACTGACTATGTTGACAAGAGAATAATCACCAGAAAAACTGACGGTTACTTTGACCTTTTCACCAGGATGGACTTTGTTTACAGTGATGCTGTTGCAACGGCAAAGGTAGGAAAAGGCGTAAAGTCCGAAGGAGAGATGATAATCTCCGGTACCAGAGGTTATGTATACGTTCCGTCTCCTTGGTGGAAGACGGACTATTTTGAGATAAGATACGAGGACCAGAACAGAAACAAGAGATTCTTCTATGAACTTGAAGGCGAAGGTTTCAAGTATGAACTGGTTAATTTCCAACGGGCGATAAATCATGGC
>NZ_DAIUCE010000138.1:1812-3218 GCF_036846325.1 Ligilactobacillus sp.
ACAATAAACTATACCAGTGACAAGGTGCTGGAGCAGATAAGCAGGGTGTATGATGATTTCTATGTTGACAATGATGTAAGAAAAATCTAGATGTGGTATCGATGCGTGATTTCCCGAAAAGAGTATGGATGTCCGTTGTCGTTATTATGAACCGGATGACAATGAACATCTGTGAAGGAAATGACGGAAAAATTTGGTAAGACAAACGTTGTCCTTGAAACGGAACATTCCCTTTCGGAAGTTGTTGATGCCGTTTTTCGGGACAGTAAGTTGAAGAAGGGCGTGCATCTTGATTTGGAAAACAGCGGAGCGTTAATTACGGGTATATGTAAATGGTTGTAGATATTCGCTTAGGTTATGGAACATTTTTTTAGTTGGAAAGGGTTTTAGCGGTTATGAGAATTAAAACAAGATGCAGGGCGCAGAAATGCGTTAACAAGCTGGCAGGATACGGGGAAATGCTGAACAAGACGGGAACTGACGGAGCTTCAGGAAAGTACATGTTGAAGAAGGTCAGTTCAGAGGTTCTGAAACTGATTGAAGAATTCCCCGCTTCAGACTTTTCCGAAGATACGCAGGAGACTCTAGACAGTCTTCGTGCATTGTTTTCGGAAAATGTCCTCCAAAATCTTGATGAAATGCAGGGCCTGCTGGACGAATTGAGGGGTGAGGTTGAACGGTCAAAGAAAGTTACAGCAAGTTACAGGATATTGTTTCTTCCGTACAAGTACTCCATGTGGGATTCTCTTGAAAGCATTCATGAAGCGGCAATGGAGGATCCGGAATGTGAATCCCTTGTCATGCCAATTCCCTACTACGACAGGGACAGTCACGGAAACCTGGCCGAACTGCATGATGAATCTGGCCTCTATCCCGCAGAACTCGGGATTCTTTCATGGAAGGATAACACCGTGGAAGAGATTGATCCGGACATCATCTACATTCACAATCCCTATGACGAAGGAAACCGCCTGACAAGCATCCACCCCGATTACTACACCAGCAGGCTGACAGGAGATGACAGGCTGGTGATTTATGTTCCCTATTACGTTTCCTACACCGATGACCCGGATATTTTCACATCGCTTGGCTTTGCGGGCATTTATGCCGATTATGTTATCACCCAGTCAGACTGGTATGAAAAAGAGTATGAAAGACTACTGGATGAATACAGAATGCAGAGTGAGGCGAACCGCAGGGTGATTGACTATTATGACAACGGGAATAAGTTTTCAGTGCTTGGCAATCCCAAGTATGACAAGGTGATGTCACTGACGAAAGATGACTACCCGATTTCGGATGACTGGCATGACGCACTGTTTTGCGGCAGCAAACGTCGCCTGACGATTCTCTTGGACACGACCGTGGAACTCCTGATCAAGCAGAAGGAGCATGTCTTCAGGAAA
>NZ_DAIUCE010000138.1:3228-3464 GCF_036846325.1 Ligilactobacillus sp.
AGTGGAAATGATGATCTGGCACTTATATGGCGACCGCATCCTCTGATTGGGATAACCATAAGCGACATGGAACCGGAACTTGAAAAATCATACCGTAAGACGGCAGAAAGGCTTAAGAGCCTTGAAAACTGCATCTTAGACGACACACCGGACATGCATCGTGCCATGGCCTGGTCGGATGCGTTTCTGGGCAAGTACGGAAGCATGCTTGAACTGTACCGTCATACGGGAAAGCC
>NZ_DAIUCE010000139.1:0-3424 GCF_036846325.1 Ligilactobacillus sp.
AGGTATCATTAAACTATCTATATGTGCAGAAGGGATGTTTTTATGGCACGGCAGGATCTTTTGGAATTTTTGAAACAGGGGTTGGACGCTCTGGATTTCAAAGGCGACGTTTCGCTTGACTGGGACAAAAAGAGTCATTCGTTTGTCGTCGATCTGGTTTTTTACATCGAAAACAAGGCAGGACAGAAGATAGAAGATGCGGACGGAATATTGTCGGATGAACCGATTATCGCATTCAGCGATGCGATTTTGATCTATGACGGCAAAAAGGGCCTTGCAGGATACGATGCGGATGATTTTTTGGCCTGTCTTTCGTTTGACGGCAAGGAAGGCTGGAGTCTTGCTTACGGAAGGGCTTTTTTGACCTATTTGCAGATAATCATGGACAATGGGACAAAAGATCTCTTGAAGTTTTTTGAAGACGAAGAAGATGAAATTTTTGAACTCGAATGGTCAGATGAAGAATTCGACCGACTTTTGAAAAATGCAGAGTCTGAATATCCAAAACAGTCTTTGCGTTATCCCAAATTCTAACTGGAGGAATTATTTTGGAATGGACAGAACTGGTCGTTGAAACGACCCTTGAAGCAAGCGATGCAGTCGTTGAAATTTTGATGCAAAACGGTGCAGGCGGCGTGCAGTTTGATGATGAAAACGGAAATGACGATTTGAAGATTATTACTTATTTTCCTGAAAGCAAACCAGTCGTTGAGCTTTCGCGCGATTTGAAACAAAAAGTTTTGGGATTGGCAGACTTCGGCTTGGATCCTGGCAAGGCGAACGTTTTCGTAAGGACAAACGATGACGCAAGCTGGGTTGACGCCTGGAAAAAGTACTATCATCCCGTCAGAGTGACGCGTTATCTGACGATCGTGCCGAGCTGGGAAGAATATGTACCTCAAAGCACTGACGAACAGGTGATTCTGCTTGATCCCGGCAAGGCTTTCGGAACGGGCACGCATCCGACGACAAGACTTGCTTTGCTTGGACTTGAGACAACGATTCGCGGCGGCGAAAAGATGATTGACGTCGGTACCGGTTCCGGTGTTTTGAGCATTGCTGCCTGCAAGCTCGGCGCAAAGGACGCGTTGGCCTATGACGTTGACGATGAAGCCATCAAGGCTTGCGACGTTAATCTGAAGCTCAATCCTGAAGAAAGATCGAAGATTCACGTTGCGACAAATGACCTGCTGAACGGAGTCGATGAAAAGGTCGACCTGATCTGCGCGAATATTCTGGCGGAAATCATCGTTCCGCTCATTCCGCAAGCATTCAATTGCTTAAATGACGGCGGAATCTTCATCACTTCCGGCATCATCAGCGACAAGGCCGATTTGATCGAAGAAAAATTGCAAAATGAAGGCTTTGTCATCGATCAGATTTCACGGATGAAAGACTGGTTTTCAATCGTTGCGCACAAGCCAGGCGAGGGTGAAGAATAATGCAGCGCTATTTTTCAGAGCAGAATTTTTCCGGAAATACATTGAATCTATCGGAAGACGTTTACAAGCATGCCGTCGTTGTCATGAGGATGAAAGCAGGCTCAAAGTTTGAGCTCGTGACGCCGGACAAAATCGTTCACGTCATGGAGCTGGTCACGATCGATTCGGCCAAAAAGCAGGCGGTTGCCCATGAATGCGAGCGTTTTGAGCATCGGGTCGAACTTCCGGTTGAAGCAACGATCGTTTGCGGATTGCCTAAAAACGACAAAACGGATCTGATCGTCATGAAAGCTACGGAACTGGGAGTTTCAAAGATCGTCTTTTTTGCCGGCGACTGGTCCGTAGCGCGCTGGGCCAAGCAAAAGCAGGCCAAAAAATTGGAACGCCTGCAAAAAATTGCCAAGTCGGCGGCAGAACAGTCGCACAGAACGACGATCCCTGAAGTTTCTTATCTGGACGGCTTGGAAGATCTTTTGCCGGATGAAGACACGGTCGGACTTTGTGCCTACGAAGAATCGGCCAAGGCCGGTGAAAAAGGGATGCTGGTCAAAGTTTTCGACGTGCTTAAGACCGGTGAAAAGAAGAAAGTCACGGCCGTTTTTGGCCCGGAAGGAGGAATAAGCCCCAAAGAAGTCGAACTGCTGAAGAAAAAAGGATTTTCTTTTGCCGGATTAGGCCCAAGGATCATGCGAGCGGAAACGGCTCCTTTATACTTTTTATCGGCTCTTTCATTTGCATTGGAACTAGAGTAAAATAGTAGACAATAAACGAATTAATTTTTGCGAAGAGAGGTCAGTTATGGAAAATCGCAGTCTCAGTATTCAACGCATCATCTGGTATTTGGCGATTGCAACAGCCTTTGCATTCGTCGTTCCGATCCTGTTCACGTATTTAAATACGACCGACGTACATCGAATCGGAATAATTTTATTTGGAATCTATGTTGTTTATGCCGTTGTTGTCGGACTTTATGCGGGAAAATCAAATGAGCATTTTTGGGTACTGCTGTTTTTCCCGATATTGTATCTTATCGGATATCGATTTTTCTTCGATGGATACGCAAGATACTTTACGGTTGTTTACCTTGGCTTGAGCTTTGCGGCATACGGCATAACGAAAGACTGAAGCCGCGGTAAGAAGTGTTTTCTTGCCTGCTCGGGCGGGACGACACGGTTGTTCCGCCTTTTTTAAAATCTTATTGGGATTGCTAGGAGTTGTTGTTATGGAAAAAGAAAACATCTGGAGTGCACAGGACGTGATCGGAATGTGCGAAAAATACATGAATGAGGATCATGTGGCAATGGTTCGCAAGGCTTGCGACTTTGCATCGTACGTTCATCGAGAACAATTCAGAAAATCTGGGGAACCCTACATTATTCATCCGATTCAGGTTGCCGGAATTTTAGCAGATTTGAAAATGGATCCTGAAACGGTCAGTGCAGGCTTTTTACATGACGTTGTCGAAGACACGCCCGTTACTTTGGGGGATGTCGGCGAACTTTTCGGAAAAGACGTCGAGGTCATCGTTGACGGCGTAACCAAGCTCAGCAAGATTCGCTATAAATCGCATCAGGAACAGCTGGCTGAAAATCACCGCAAGCTGCTTTTGGCAATGTCAAAGGATTTGCGCGTGATTATCGTCAAACTTGCAGACAGGCTCCACAACATGAGGACGCTGGGGCATCTGCGTCCCGACAAGCAGAGAAGGATTGCCAACGAAACGCTTGAAATCTATGCGCCGTTGGCAGATCGACTCGGGATCAGCACAATCAAATGGGAATTGGAAGACATTTCTCTTCGCTACCTTAATCCCCAGCAATACTATCGCATCGTTCATCTGATGAATTCAAAGCGTGAAGAACGCGTTCAATATATCGACGAAGCCATTAATGAGATCAAAGAAGCAATTGCTGATCTGCATTTGGAGTGCGAAATCTACGGACGACCAAAGCACATCTATTCGATTTATCACAAGATGCGCG
>NZ_DAIUCE010000140.1:0-3403 GCF_036846325.1 Ligilactobacillus sp.
AAGATTAAGCAGCTTGAATCCGGTAAATCAGTCAAGGAACTGTCCGACAAGGATAAGGCCAGAAAGGATACAGACGAAAAGGACAAGCGAATCGCGGAACTCGAAGCACAGATTGCGCACCGCAAAGCGCTTGACGAAACAGATCAGGTTCTTCGCGGTTCCGGTCTGTCGGTCCCGTCTGACGTTCTCGGCTTCCTTGTTTCGGACAACGCTGATACGACATACACTAATGTCAAGGTTTCATCGATTACACGGAATCAGTCAAGGAGTCTGTGCGTGAGGAATTCCGTAAAGGCCACACGCCGCGTATGTCCGGCAAAACGGTCAGAGAAGTGACGCAGGAACAGTTCATGCGCATGAACCAGGCCGAGCGCGTCAAGCTCTACCGTGACAATCCGGAACTTTTCAAAAAACTAACCACAGGGGGTAAATAACTATGACAGATACACTTACACAAATTGCAGACTTGGTAAACCCGGAAGTCAATGCGCCGATTGTTCAGTACGAATTGGAAAAGGCGCTTCGCTTCACACCGCTTGCACAGGTGGACAATACTCTTGTCGGCCAGCCGGGCGATACAGTCAAAATGCCAAAGTACACGTATATCGGCGATGCCAAGGATATCGCAGAAGGTGTGGCAATCCCGCTCGACAAGCTCGGAACAACAACCGCATCTGTCAAGGTCAAGAAGGCCGGCAAAGGTACGCAGATCACTGATGAAGCGGTACTGTCGGGCTATGGCGACCCTATTGGCGAATCCAATCGTCAGCTCGGACTTGCACTTGCCAACAAGATTGACGACGACCTGCTGACGGCTGCTAAAGCAGGCAAGCAGAAAGTAACGGACATTGAGATGACTGTTGACGGGCTTGAGACGGCGCTTGCCGTCTTCCCGGACGATTCCGACGATTCACAGGTTGTTTTCGTGGTCAACAAAAAGAACGCAATGAAACTCCGTCGTGACGCACAGAAACAGATGGCTGGCTCTGATGTTGGCGCCAATGCCGTAATTGCCAACACGCGTTATGCCGTTGAAGGCGTGCAGATTGTCGAGACCAACAAGCTTGCCGACACAGAAGGCATTTTGCTCAAGCTCAATCAGCGGATGCCGCCATTGAAGCTCTTTATGAAGCGTGGCGTCCAGGTCGAAACATCGCGCGATATCGTCAAGAAACTGACCACCATCACTGCCGACGAACACTATGCGGCATACTTGTACAACGATTCCAAGGTCGTTGTCGCTACAATCAAGGCTTCAGCAGCACCGTCTGAAGGCTCGCACTAGAAAGGGGCTGAGTGATGGAAAATGAAACAGTTGTTGCGCTTGACGACTTGAAACTGCTTTTAGGGTTGGGCAATGACAGTTCAGATGCATTGCTCGGCCTTATCGTTCGCAGTACTGTGCAGATGTCACGCTTCAAGCTGGGTCTCAAAGCGTCAGAATCGTTCCCTGGCGCTTTGGATTACATTCCCCTTGAAGTATGCGTCAAGCGGTTTAACCGCCTTAAAAACGAAGGAATGGCGTCATATGCACAGGAGGGCGAAACGATTACATTCAGCGCAAATGATTTTGATGAGTTTCAGGACGACATTGACGACTGGAAAGACCAGAACGGCAAGTCGGCAAGAACACTCGGAAAAGCAATGTTTGTTGATCCATACCGAAGGAGTGATGGCCATGAGGTTTGACCGTACAGTCCGTTTCTGGAGCGAATCGGCCGAGCATTACGTGCCGGGCAAGGGATATGTCGGCGGCAAGACACGGGTGGCCGTTACACCTGCCAACATTACAGACGTCGGCACCAGCCGGAGCGCTGCAGTTTTCGGCGACGTGAAAACTGCAAACAAGGCTGTTCGACTGCTCAGTCCCGTGTCTGACGGGTGGTCATATCTGACCATCGACGACAGCGAGACAGAATACGTTGCGGTCACAAAGCGTGACCTGACACATGGCACAACGTTGATTGTAGGTGAGCGTCATGGCTAGGGTTACGATTGAGTGGACCGGAGACAAGGAGCTGGTCAAAGCCCTTGAAAAGGCGGCTGACAAGCGCCGGATCCGTGAAGCCATTAAGAAGAACACCGTGCAGTTGCACAGCCGTACAATCAACAATGAACGCAAAGCCTACATCAACACGTCACGTCAGACAACACTGCAGGTCAAGTCAACGGAAGGACGTGTCACTGTCAACACAGACTACATCATGTACCTTGAAAAGGGTACACGTTTTATGGCGCCTGAGCCGGCGGTGGAGCCCGCTTTCGACGTTCAAAAACAGATTTTCAAAAACGACCTTGAAAAAGCGGTAAAGGAGGGATTCAATGGCACCTGAACAGGAACTGTATGACTATTTTTACACAAAATGCCTGGAAATCCGTCCTGACGCTACGTATGACTATCTGCCAGGTGAAGATGAGAAGGTCGATTACCCTATCATTTGTGTGGGCAACGTGCAGATGGTCAGTACGGCCACCAAACTGCGCGTCGGTGGTACGTACACGATTAACATCGACGTATGGGGCTCGAAAAAACAGCGTCTTGAAGTGGCCGACATTGCAGAGAAAATCTACAGTCTTATCAAACCGGGCATAATCAGCACGGATAACTACCGCTTTTATGCGTCTTTTAACACTCAGCAGAAACAGATGCTTCTTGACACCAGTGTCCCGAACACGATATACCACCGTGGGGCGCTGACGTTAGAATTCAGACAAATTTAACACTAGAAAGGATATGATCAGATGGCAGATGAATTGAAGATTCTTCAGGGCTTTGAAGGTGTCGTCATGGTACGCCAGCTTGACAAGGCCAAGACGGAGGATGCACAGCTTGTGCCCTATTTGACGTCTACTGATTTCGAATTGTCACGTGACAGTGACAGTACATCAACTAAATCAGGGAGTGTTTCGAAGGTGGGCAGTCTCAGCACGGACTTTTCGTTCGAAACATTAGATTCAACGTCACCCGTGATTGACATGCTCAAGGAATCGCTTGTCAATAAAACACAATTGGAGTTTTGGTTCGTCAAGCTTGACCGGCTCGATTCAACCGGCAAGAAGGTACTGGCAAACTACATGCGCGGCCGTGTTTCCAAGGATTCATACAGTGGCGATCCTGACGACAACGGCACGCGAGAATTTACGATTGCCGTTGATGGCGAGCCAAAGGAAGGCTACACAAAGATTCCGGACGGATTGCGTGACCAGGTTAACTACATTTTCCAGGGCTTGCTTAAAAATGACGGCACAAACGGAGACAACGGCGTAGGTGCCGCAGACTAGCTAAATAACAACATAACCGGCTATCTCGTATAGCCGGCTTTTTTTATAGGAGGAATAAAAAATGGAATTGAAAATCAACGGCAAAGATACGCAGCTTATTTTCGGCATGGCATTCATTCGT
>NZ_DAIUCE010000141.1:0-3381 GCF_036846325.1 Ligilactobacillus sp.
CCTGAAACGTCCATTCCGTTCAAACAGTTCACCAACGTTGATTTTCCGGCACCTGTTGCTCCTAAAACCGCAACGAGCGAGCCCTGCTTGATGTCAAATCTGATGTCTTTCAGCAAAACCAGCTTTTCCTTGCCGTTCGGCACGACTTTTTGATTAATGTCGATTGAAAGAATCGTTTTCTTGTTCGCCAAGTACTCCTCTGTGCTGATTTTGTCCGCTTGTTCAGCTTCCAAATTTTTGGATTTCAAGGCAGCTTCAATCTGCTTGCGCTCTTCTTCCAGTTCAGCAAGCCTCTTGGCATACTTTAATTCTTTTTTGTCGAGAATCAGACTGACAATTGCGCGCTTAATTAGTCCAAAAACAACCAGAATTGCCAAGGAAGCCAGTGCAGACGCCAGCATATCCGAGCCGATCACATTTTTGAACGGTGCCGTTATTATGCCAAATGCAGAGGCGTACAACTCAACGAAACGCTTCGTAGTTCCTAAATCGCTGCCAAACAAAACGTTAAGCACCAAATAGTTGCCCAATACCAGATAATAAAAAGCATAATAAACTATTATCTGAGCAAGATATGCCAACAACTGAATCAACATGATTACCGAAAGCGGTCCGGCAATCAGCGGCATCAAGACTCTTAAAACAAAGCCTTTGTCCTTCGTGAATCTCCTGACAAATCTCGGAATTGTCCAAAAACTCTTGAAGACTTTCTTGCACAATTCATAAAAAATCGGAAATCCAAACACCTTGCAATTTCTGCGAAGCTTGTTAATGTCATTGTTAACGTTCCGTATGTCGGCACGATTGCCGTCATACATCTGCAGACATTCTTCACGGCTGTATCCTTTATCATCATCCACGTCAAAATTCCTCCAAATTTAAAATTTCCCCAATTTTAAAGACAGCGCAAGTATAGCAAAAAAGATAATGTCTTTCCAGTCTGATTTTCCCTTACGAAAAAAGTCTCTTGATTGTACTGCCGGGAATTCTTATAATTATGGTGAAACTTAGATTGCGAGGTTGATTCATGAGTATTACAGTCAATATTTACTATACAGGAACGGGCGATTCGGCCCTGAAATTCGTCAGGGAAATGGTTGACAGCGGAACGGTTGACAGGATTCGCAAAGTGCCGGGCAATCTGCGCTATGAATACTTCGTTCCGGTTGACGACTGTCAGACGGTTCTGCTGATTGACAGCTGGAAGGATCAGGCTTCCATCGACCGTCACCACGCCTCTCCGATGATGTCAAAAATTGCGGAATTAAGGGACAAGTACGATTTGCACATGAAAGTGGAACGCTACGTCGATGACGACGGGATTCCGGAATCAGATGACAGATTCATCAGAAAATAACATTTAAAGAGGGTCTCATCTGCAGCGGATCTGCTGCAGAAAAGGCCCTCTTTTCAGACATCAGAAAACAATCCCCCTGTCCGTGGATGGTTTCCGGATTCTCTCACTGCATTTGACAGAATTGATCAGAATAAAATCTACAATGCCTTCCTTTTCTTCAGGATGAACATGAACGAAACGCACAGAACAAGCTGCAAAACAGATGACATCGGCGTTGCAAGCCCGATATGAAACAATGAAGGATGAGCTTCGAGACTCATCAGATAGGAAACCGGCACTCTGACCATGAAGGCCCCGAGAATTCCCTGAAGCATGACGAATCTCGTCCTGCCGATTCCATTGTAGAATCCGGTGTAGCAAAAGAAGACTGCCGTAAACAGGCAGTCGATGGCATAGGCCTTGAGATACTCAAAGGCCGCCTGCACGACTTTTCCGTCGGAAGAAAAAATTCCCGCCAGGACATTGCCGTGGAAAAACGTGACTGCAAACATGACAATGCCGATGGCAAAGGAAACCGCAGTCCCGTAATGCAATGCCTTCCTTGCGCGGTCCATCCTTCCCGCACCGAAGTTCTGAGCCACGAAGGCTGAAATCGACTGCATGAATGCCGAGGAAATCAACATGATGAATGCGCAGACCTTTTCAGCCACGCCGACTCCGGCTGATGCGACGACGCCCATGCCGTTCACGATTGCAAGAATTATCAGAAACGAAATGCTGACGAGCAGATCCTGCAGTGCAATCGGGGCTCCGAAGCCAATCATTTTGCGCAGGTGCTTCCTGCAGATTCTGAGATCCTCCCTGCAAAAGTCAAACGGAAGCTTCCTTCCCTTAATGATCCACAGGGAAATAATCACGCTCATGATCTGGGCAAATACAGTGGCGACTGCCGCTCCCTTCGCTCCCATCTGAAATCCCGCACATAGGATCATGTCACCGGCAACGTTGAAGATGCTGGCAATTGCGACCGTAATCAGCGGAGTCCTGGAATCCCCGATTCCCCTGAAGATGCAGCCGATGAGATTATAAGCTACAATCACCAGCATTCCGCTGCCGCAGATTCTGATGTAGTCAACCGTCTGTTCAAACGCCTCTGCAGGAGCGTTCATGATTCTGCCGACCTGAGGTGCAAAAATCAGCAGGGCAAGTGACATGAATACGGCAATTGCCGTAAACATCAGGACTGCGGTTCCGACAGTCCTGCCTCCCTCTGCTCTTTTTCCGCCGCCAATCTGCTGTCCAAGCAGGATGGTCGTCCCCATCGCAAAGCTGCTGACCAGACTTGTCAGCGTCGCCATAATCTGCGATCCGGTGGACACCGCCGAAACATCTGCCGATGACGCGAACTTACCGACAATCATCAGGTCAATTGCACCGTACATGGCCTGCAGAAAAAGCGCCAGCAAGACGGGCAGTGCAAACGAAAGCAGCGGCTGCAGGATTTTTCCGTCTGTAAAAGATGATTCTTCCATTAACTATTCCTCCAGTCATAAAAAAAAGCCGGACAAGAAAACAGACGTTTCAGTCTGTCATCTTATCCAGCTGTTGTTTCCAAAATGAACAAGTCACCCTCCGATGAACGCTGACAAGTATACTATATGCCTGCATTAATGTCAATCGGACAATGCGGTTTACCAGAATCAAAGCTGCAGTCGCTCCTGCCTTCTCCGACACCGCAGATTTTCATAAATTTTACGAACACAAAAAAACTCCTTTTTCACATTTGAATTGAACGAAATGCCGAACAAAGGAGGGTGCAGGCCGACTGATCTTGTCCGGCATTCTTTCAGTTTTGAGACATGAAAACCTTGTTTTTTTAAATGCAGTGCTGAGAATCGCCTGCCCAGTCAGGGCGACAAGGCAGGATTACGGCAAGGTGTGAGAAGCAGCGGTTATGAGCCCGTAAATTCCGGCTCCCGATATCAGTGAACTGTGCAGAACAGCCGGTATAACCAGAGATGCATACTATAAGTGGCTCAAACGTGGAACAAGTAATCATCAGCAGGAACAGTCAGACCTTCTTT
>NZ_DAIUCE010000142.1:0-3357 GCF_036846325.1 Ligilactobacillus sp.
GTCCTCACATCATCTTCCTCCCCCTTTTCTTCAAACAGTCATCCGTTTTCAGTAAAAGTGCGCAAAAAAGGGCATACCCCGTCTGAAAATCTACAGACGAAATATGCCCTGCTGCATTCAACAGAACTGCAAGAAAGATTGCACTTACATATGTATGTACAGAATTATACGTCATATTCATCTTCCATGCAGTCCTTTCTGAAAAATTATCTGAAACAAACTAAATCTGACTGCCGCACCTCAAATTCTCCAGCTCATCTGAAACGCCTGCTTCACTGAGGTCGTCAAGATAGCCGGAAAAGTGCAGTTTCCAGCATTCTGCGACATGAACGGGTGTCTTTGCCACTGCAATCATGGCAAGGGATTCATCGCGTTCGCGGAGGCTTTCGGAAAGAAACAGTCCCGAACCGTCCGGATCGTCAAGACTGACGAATACGGCATCGATGTACTCGCTTTCAAGATATCTGACGCATTCCTCGAGTCCGTTCACCCTGTATACTGGAACGTCGTCGCCTGCCCTGCGGCAGATGCCTGAAAGCAGGCGCTCAAGTTTCCTGTATCTTTTGTGGTTTTGCTCGTACACCAGAAAACTGATTTCAATCCCCTCGATTCTCCATGATACCAACCCTGTTCTATGTGGTAAGTGTAACATATCAAATAGGACAAAATTGGGACAAATCACTGCATTTTCACAAAAATTCAACAACAAGCCATAAAAAATCGATAATATTTCAAAAACAACATCTGAAATTACAGACGCGAAAGGACGCTGCCGTCAATGATCATCTGTCTGTTAATGAAATGGCAAATGAAAAGCCTGTAACTGAATTTTTTGAATTCAAATCACAGGCTTTTTCTTTTCCTGATTCCATCATGAAAATGATTCAAGCACCTTTTCGGCTTCATCTTCAATTTCCCTGACCGATTTTATCGCAGGCATCGGAACAACATGCCCTGCGATGAACTTCTCCATCCAGATCATGTCATACCAGGTGTCAAATTTATAACCGCACTTCCTGAACCTTCCGACAAGACAATAGTCATGCTTCTTGTGAAAATCAACGCTCCCGTGCGTAAGATGCTCATCTTCCCGGTCCGCGTACGTAATGCAGGCATTGACGTTGGTGATGCCCTGAAGCTTCAGAATCGCTTCAAGCGCAGCGTACAGCAGCGAGCCTGTCCCATGACCGCGGTCGTTTTCTGCAACATAGATGGACGTTTCAACAGCCCAGTCATAAGCAGCCCTGGATTTGAACGTTCCGGCATAGGCATAGCCGACAATTCTGCCGTCGATTTCAGCAACGATGTAGGGATACTTCTCCATGGTTCTTCTGATTCTTTCTGAAAATTCAGCAACCGAAGGAACGTCATATTCAAACGTAATTGCCGTCCGCTCAACATACGGAGCATAAATCTGAAGCAACTCTTCTGCATCACCGGTTTCTGCAAATCTTAAAGTCATTTTCGTCATGTCAATCACCCTTTTTGGTTTATGCATCAATTTTAACCAAAAAAAGCGCTCCTGACAATATCAGAAACGCTTTATATCAAGAATTATTTAGCCAGGCTTTCTTCCTTGAGCAGAATCTGAAGCGAGTTGAGCAATTCGTCAAGCTTGACTTCAAGCGTTTCGCCCGTGCGACGAAGCTTGATCTCGACGATGCCTTCGGCCGCTTTCTTACCGACCGTGATTCTGGCAGGAATTCCAATCAAATCGGAATCGGCAAACTTGACGCCGGGGCGTTCCCTGCGGTCATCGACGAGAACCTTGTACCCTGCATTTTCAAGCACTTCAGTCACTTTTTCAGAAAGTTCGACCTGTTCTTCCTTCTTGACGTTGACCGGAATCACGTGCACGTCAAACGGTGCGATTGAACGCGGCCAGACGATGCCGTCTTCATCAGAATGCTGTTCAACGATTGCTGAAAGCAAGCGGGAAACGCCGATTCCATAGCAGCCCATGATGATTGGAAGCTGACGCCCGTTTTCGTCAAGCACGACGGCATCCAGATCCTTGGAATAGCGTGTGCCGAGCTTGAAGATATGTCCGATTTCGATTCCGCGCGTGAACTTGAGATGTCCTTTTCCGTCAGGCGAAATTTCCCCTTCCTGAACCGTTCTGAGATCAGCAAAATGAGTTACGCTGAAATCGCGGCCGAGATTGGCATTGAGGTAGTGGAAACCGTCCTCGTTTGCCCCGACGCTGGCATTTGCCATGTTTTCAACGTCAAGATCAGCCAGAATTTCGATTTCTTCGGAAACTCCGACGGGTCCGAGCGAACCGAAGCCTGCGCCGAGGTATTTTCTTGCCTCGTCTTCTTCGGCAGGACGCAGGAAGTCGCATGACAGATAATTCTTGAGCTTGACTTCATTGACTTCGTCATTTCCGTGCATCAGGACAACGACCGGCTTTTCATCAGCAATGAAAAGCAGCGTCTTGATTTCACGGTCGGCTGAAGAACCCAGAAATTCAGCAACCTCATCAATTGTCCTGGCTCCGGGAGTTGCAACCTTCTGCAGTTCTCCGAGCGTTTCATGCGACTTCGGCATCGTCCGCTTGTTCTGAGCCATTTCCAGGTTGGCAGCATAGTCGCTTTCATCAGAATAAACGACCGTATCTTCACCGATAGGCGCAATTGCCATGAACTCCTTTGAATTGTTTCCGCCCATTGCACCGGCATCACCGATAATCGAGCGGAAGTTCAGGCCAACACGATTGAAAATGTTCGTGTAAGCAGAGTCCATGTCGCGGAACGTCTTGTCAAGACTTTCTTCTTCAGCATGGAACGAATATGCGTCCTTCATGATAAATTCACGGCCGCGAAGCAACCCGAAGCGCGGACGGTTCTCGTCGCGGTACTTCGTTTGAATCTGATAAAGCGTAATCGGCAGCTTCTTGTATGTCTTGATGGCATCGCGCACAATCGTCGTGAAGGTTTCCTCGTGCGTCGGTCCCAAAATGAAGTCGCGGTCATGGCGATCCTTGAATTTGAAAAGATTCGGGCCGTACGTTTCATAACGACCCGTCTGTTGCCAGAGTTCTGCGGGAAGAGCAGACGGAACCAGCATTTCAGCCGCATCAATATTCTCCATCTCTTCTCTGATAATCGTTTCAATATTGCGCAAAACGCGATATGCCAGCGGAAGATATGCATACATCCCCGCCGTAATTTGCTTGATGTACCCACCGCGAAGCATCAATTGGTGACTGATTGCCTCAGCATCACTTGGCACTTCCTTTAAAGTAGGAATCAACAATTTTGACTGTTTCATAGAAAGCAGATACCCCTCTCGAATTTTTACTCAATCTATTAGATTGCGAATTTCTAGTATAACTATATCAAATTATATCTAGTG